>JAEEPD010000084.1 GCA_016284575.1 Bacillota bacterium
CTATGAGAACTTCATTTATATCAATCACTGACGCTCAACCTCTTTTCCATAATGCTGACTGCTTTGGTCAGAACCAGAGTAAGTACCAGATAAATGCCTGCTATGATGAACAGCGGCTGCCATACAAGGAATTTGTTGGCCAGCAGCGTTCTGGTGTACATCAGCTCGTAGAGCATGAATGTTCCAGCCAGAGATGTCTCCTTGATCATGGCTATGTATTCGTTGCCCAGAGCCGGGAGTATGTTCTTGATGGCCTGCGGCAGAACTATCTTAGTCATAGTATGGCTTGCGGTCATGCCCAGAGACCTTGCGGCCTCGGTCTGGCCTTTATCCACAGAATTGATGCCGCCGCGGATGATCTCGGAAACGTAGGCGCTGGAGTTCAGGATAAGAGCTATCAGAACGTACACTTCCTTGGAAACGCTGTTCAGCACTGGAATTGCGATAGGAATAAAGAAATAGGCTATGTACATCTGCACCAGCAGCGGTGTGCCGCGCAGCACGTTTACATATATGGTGCCTATAGTGTTGAGAACCTTATTTTTTGAAAGGGTCACCAGAGAGATCAGCGCTCCCAGAATGCTTCCTAAAGCTACGGCTATGAACGCGTACTTCAGGGTACCGACCATACCCCTTAAGAAGATCGGATAATATGTGGTAAGGACTTCCATTAGTCCCGGACCGAGTCCCATATGTTTTCCTCCTGTAAAACCGGGTCAGCGCAGTTTTGCCTGCGCTGCCCCGATCGTTAATGAATAATTGGCTGAATTTACTGATAGATTACTCTTCGTCGAAGATAAGGATCTGGTCCTCAACATACATCTGCTGCAGGGAGTTGGCCTGAGCAAGGATGTGCTTGCCCTTGAAGTCCTCCAGGGTCTTGTACTGATCCTCAGTTCCTGCGGGAACGATCAGAGTGTGGAAGGATACGTCGTCGCTGCCGATGTAGCCGTTGGAGAGCTGGAAGGCATCTTCACGATCCTGCTTCCAACCGAAACCGGACATTCCCAGGTCTACCTTGCCGGTGTCAACTGCGGTAAGTACTGCGTTGAAGTCCATGGTCTCGATCTGGAGCTTTACGCCGAGGCAGTCTGCGAAGTACTTTGCGAGCATCATTTCATTGCCCCATACAACACCTTCGGTGTCGATCCACTCAGCGGAGGGATAGTCGGGGGAGGTGGCGATGATCAGGGTTCCCCTGTCGAGGATCTGCTTCAGAACGCCGGTGGCTCCGGAAAGATCAAGCTGGGGCTTGGGAACTTCCATGTCAGGATCCCTGAGGTAATCGTAGTTCTCATCGGGAACAGCGTTCTTGAACATCTGATAGTCGCCTACGATAGCGATGGCTTCTTCATTTTCAGTTCCGGAGAGTACTCTGTTGTTCGCTACCCACCAGGTGTAAATTGTGTCGGTCTTGCCGGAGGGCATCTTGCCGCTCTTGGTACCGCAGATGGTCTTTATGCACTGGTTGATTGCATCGATCAGAGCTGTCTCACCCTTCTTTGCGGCTGCAACGTTACCCTCGTGTACGCCGTACATTTCCAGGTCGAAGTTGATGCCGGACATGGCGAACTTGCCTTCGGACTGGTCTACATATCTCTGAGCTGTGGTTCCGTCAAGGGCCACTGCGTCGCACTTGCCTGCTGCCAGAGACAGAATGGCCTGATCCAGAGTGGAAACAAGTTCCAGGTTGGTCTTGCTGCTGGCTTTTTCTCCGCCGCATGCTGCAAGGCCGAAGAGCATTACTGCTGCTAATACGATTGCGATAAACTTTTTCATTTTTTCTCTCCTTAGATTTATTGAAATGGTTTTCAATGTTTGTGAATATGCTGTTATTATACTCGTCTATTTTGCATAAACAAGAGGTTTTTATGAATAAAATGCAGATATTTTAAGATATTTTAAAGAATATTTGCATAAAAGCGGGTGAATACTTTTAAATATTCACCCGCCGCATAAATGCTATATGGTTTTGAGATAGATATCCTTTACTTGAACTTTTCCAGGAATCTTGTGATGATCACCGACAGCTCAGCTCTGGTGGCGGTATCCTCAGGAGCAAGATGCGAGCTGCTCTTTCCTTCCATAATACCGTTCTCCACAGCCCAGGCCATCGGGGTCAGCGCGGGATCAGCAATCTGGTCCTTGTCGGTGAACCTGTCAAGTCCGGAGAGCGGAGCCATTCCTGCCTTACCTATGCTGTCCGCATAGCGGTAGAGCATGGTTATGATGGTGTCGCGCCTTGCCGGGCCAAGCGGATCGTAGTAATAGGATGCTAATTTGGATGAGTAACCTGTCGGTTCCATCAGACCGTTTGCCACAGCCCAGGTGAAGGCATCAAAGTACCATACGCCGCGCGGCATATTGTCTGCAATGTTCGCGTCTAATACCATCTGATGGGTCACTTCGGGCTGTCCTGCCATCCTGTAGAGGATCATAGAAACCTGCGCCTTGTTTGTAAGCGCGTCAGGACTGAACTTGCCCTCGGAGGTTCCCTCCATGAGGCCCTCCTCCTGCAGCTTTTTGACGCTGTCGTAGTACCAGTTGGCAAGACTCACGTCCTCAAAGATCGAGCCTGCAGTGTTGGTGTAGCCGCTCAGATAGATATTCAGACTGCTGAAGTAGTTGGCATCGCCGTCAGACTGCGCCTCTGGCTGATGGGAATCAGCAAACTTGAGACCGCCGATTACGGTGTCAGAGCCTGCAAAGAGCCAGCTCTCGTTTTCCTTGCCGCTGACAGGTGCGGGAGCGCCGCTTACCACGGGGTCGTTCCAGCAGATATCAACGCCGTACCAGTTGCCGTCCTCCATCTGGACCTGGTTCCACATGTGATATTCGGGGTTTGCGCCTGCTGCTACGAAGGCATAGCCGCCCTGAAGTACGCAGGGAACTCCGATGCGGTCGCAGAGAAGCTTGAAGGCTCTTGCGTAGCCGTCGCAGACGGGACCGTTGTTGCCGGTGCTGCCTGCCAGGGCGCTGACGGATCTGTGGGGTGTGTAGCCGATGGTGGAAAGATCCGGTGTCCTGTTGTATTCGTTGTTCAAGGTGAGCCACTTGTTCAGCTCCTGAACCAGAGTCTTGCGGTCTGCGCTCTTGTCGACGCCTGCAAGGATCTTGTCAGCATTTTCATCGCGCTGCTTGAGGGCTGCCTCGAGGGCTCCATCAGCCAGATAAGACTGCTGAAGCATGTTGAATCCCTTGTCGTCCACAAGTACCAGGAAGAAGTATGCTGTGGACTTATCACCCTTGGTGACGGAGGTCACACGTACCTTGGTGTTTCCGGTGAGCCAGAAGACTTCGGGATGGTCCATATCGAAGGCCACGAAGCTTGCGAATATGTTGTTCTTGAGAGTCTTGGCATCCGCATCATAAGTTGCGGACTTCTTATCGAGACTCGTTACGTAGATGCCGTTAAACGCTGTAGTCCTTACAACATCACCCGGCTTAAGGTCAGCGTACTTGACGGTCTTGTCCGCAGTAGCGGTGTTAACCGTATAGAATTCGGAGCCTTCGATGCTGCTTGCCTGGATGATGGAGGAAGCATCTCCTTCAGCCTTGTAGTTGGGAGCTGTGTAGTCCGCTTCCTGTACATCGCCTACATTGTAGTCATTCTGTACCGGTGCGTCAGTTTTGGGAAGCTCATGAACTATATTCAGAATAGGTTTCTGTGAGTCAACGTGCAAATTTCCCCCTGTATAATGGTATACAATCAGTTTCTGCATAGTCTGCAGCGGGAAATACACGGTTGGAAGCGTCGGTGCGTGACTGTTTGTCCGTCCAAAATAGCTGAATGACACAACTTCAGGTTTGCCAATACCCGTATCAATACCATTCGGGATAGCGCTCAAATCTACCCTGTTGCCGTCCGCATCGGTTACAACGAGAGAAGGTGCACCAGATATTGTGGGACCGTCATCGTCATCATCGTCATCATCGCTGCTTGGGGTCAGCCTTGGGATGGTGACAGGATCCGGCTGGGTATAATCGCAGACGGAGCAGTAGATGTTCTTGAGACCTTCCCTTTCGTAGGTGGGCTGCTCAACTATGCTTTCTGCCCAGGTATGATCTGCGAAGCTGCCCTTCTCGGAGCAGCCGGTGCAGGCATGCCAGTGGCCTGTTTCATCGCTCTGCCAGATCTCCTCCCACTGGTGCTGATGACCAAGAGCCGGGATCTCTTCGAATTTCTCATATTCGCAGACGGTACAGGTGTAGACCTTCATGCCGGGCTCGGTCTCGGTGGCTTCCTCCGTGACCTCGCCGTCGTCCCAGGTATGAGCAGTCAGCTCGCTCTTTTCGGAGCAGCCGGTGCAGGCATGCCAGTGGTAGTTTTCATCTGATTCCCAGGCAGTCTCCCAGTCGTGGGTGTGGTTAAGAGGAGCAACGGGCTCAGTCTTTGTATAGCCGCATACGCTGCAGGTGAAGGTCTTCTCGCCTTCCGCCAGCTCAGTGGGCTCCATAGTTATAACGCCGTTGTCGAAGCTGTGGGCACTTGCTGTATATTCAGCCTTATATGCAGCGTCTGCTGTTACATCAGCGACTGCTGCATCCCAGCTTCCTGTGTAGTGGCCATTGTCGTCTGCATCCTTTTCGGGGATTTCAGGAACCGTAACCGCACTTGCCGCAGTACCGTAATCATATTCCAGACTGCTGATGGTAGTGCCATCTTCCTTCAGGAAGGTGACGGTGTATTTGTTGCCGGTGCTGTCGAACTGAGCGGTATACTCCGCATTTCCAGAGACTGACTCTATGGCCGGGCTCCAGGTATTGTTGAAGGTGTATGTATACTGTGCTGTTGCAGTCTTGGTAGGTGTTGCGCCGCTGTAGCTGGGTGTTGTTCCGTAGACTGCGGAGCTGGTGCTCAGTACCTCTCCGTTGCCATCGATCCAGGTGATCACATAGCTGTTCTCACTGCTGTCGAACTGGGCGGTGTATTCTGCGTCAGCTGTGACTGATGCAATAGCAGGGCTCCAGCTGTTGTTGAAGGTGTATGTATACTGCGCTGTTGCAGTCTTGGTAGGTGTTGCGCCGCTGTAGCTGGGAGTGCTTCCGTAGACTGCGGAGCTGGTGCTCAGGACCTCTTCGTCTCCGTCGATCCAGGTGATCACATAGCTGTTCTCACTGCTGTCGAACTGAGCGGTGTACTCAGCATCTCCTGTAACTGCTGCAATAGCAGGGCTCCAGGTATTGTTAAAGGTATATGTATACTGCGCAGTTGCAGTCTTGGTAGGTGTCGCACCGGTGTAGCTCGGCGTGCTTCCGTAGACTGCGGAGCTGGTGCTCAGCACCTCTCCGTCTCCGTCGATCCAGGTGATGGTGTAGCTTCTGTCACCCTGATCGAACTGGGCAGTGTATTCCGCATCTCCTGTGACTGCTGCAATGGTCGGGCTCCAGCTGTTATTAAATGAGTAAACATACTGGTCTGTCGAATCCTTTGTAGGAGCAGCACCAGTGTAGCTGGGTGTATCTCCATAGAGCGCAGAGCTTGTGCTCAGAACTTCCCCATTGCCGTCGATCCATGTAATAACATAGCTTCTGGTGGTCTGATCGAACTGGGCAACATATTCTGCATCATCTGTTGCCGGAACTATAGTCGGACTCCAGGTATCATTGAATGTATATGTATACTGATCGGTTTCGTCCTTTGTGGGTGTGGGACCCTCATAGACAGGTGTAGTGTTGTAAACTGCTGAACTGGTTACAAGAAGCTCTCCGTTGCCATCCATCCAGTAGATGGTGTAGCTGTTTATGTTCCAGATAGCCACCGATGTGCTGTCGATGGCGGGCATGGTGGCAGGAATAGCCGGATTCCAGCCGCCGAAAGTATAGCCTGTCTTGGTGGGATCTGAAGGAGCTATGATGTCGCTGCCATATTCCTGTGTTATAGCCTCAACCGTTGTGCCGCCGTTGCTGTCGAAGCTGATAGTGAACGATGACCTTACACTCAGTTCACCTTCAACATAGCTTATAGCATAGTTTTCTGTGACATCATTATCAGAGCCGTCATGAATAACAGCATTGCTGGGCCTTATGACCGCATTGTCAATACTGTTTAGATCAACCGAGTATAAAGTGTGGCCGTCAAGCGCACCGGTAAGGGTAGCCATGGAAGGACCGGTGGCTATATCCTCAGTAATAAGTATGTTCTGATCGATTGCGCTTACGGTAACAGGGCGTGCTGTGATCTCACCGGTCAGATTTCCAAGATCGGACAGATTGGCGCCCGCAGAATAATTAGCGCTGTCTGCACCGCCTAAAGTAAAAGCCGAAATGCTGAGAGAAATCTCTTCACTTACATCGGTACTTAAATATATACCGGTAACACTTTCTACTGTAATAGCGTCACCAGTGACGATCTGCTCCCCCTCAAACTCGGCATCACTGAATGATGTTATTGTATTTGTACCGTCATATACTTTGCTTATTGTTATGTAAGTTGGAACAACTGTCCTTGGTTCAATATCAGCAGTCAGGGCTTCCGGTGTAACCATAACAGCAACATCCGCAAGCGATGTACCTGCAAAGGACGCGCTGATGGTGACAGCCTTTCCTGTTCCCACATTTTTATCAGCGTAAGTACCGGATATACTGTTCCCAAGATATTCAGAAGCCATTTCCGCAGGCAGTGCAAGACTTGAATTCGGGTCTGCGCTGCGGATAGTGGCAGAGTCCGTAACCAGATCTGCCTTCACAGTGCCGTCATAAGTCTTGTTTTGAGCCGTGATACCATTAACGGTCAGCTTAAGATAAGCCTGTAAAGTGATCGTCTTGACAACGCTGTATCCGGTTTCATAACCATTATCAATTCTTTTAACGGTCCAAGTATCAGTATAGGCATCAGGTGTTACTATACCAGAATTATTGCTGAGATATGAAGAAAAGGGATTCGTAACATTCAGATTGTCGGAGGATCCGTAAATCTCATCTGCGTGTCCGAAAACCTCACTGATACTCAGCACATCGATAGCAGCTGTTGTGACAGCCGCCCCTGTTGTCGAAATGGAGGCCGGATTATAACTCCAGGTAATTGGTTGTCCGTCTTCAAAAGTGGCAAATTCATAAACCAGACTAACTTTATTGCCGGGGTTTTCACTATTTACCTCGTGTTGCCATATTATGTCATCGTCTGGGGAAATAGTCTGCCCTTGGGCGACCTGAATCCCGTCATCTACAGAGCCAACATAAGCCGTAGCAAAAGCTCCTGCCGGGAACATGCCGATAAGCAGAACCATCGCCAGGATCAGTGCCAGAATACTGCGCTGTCTTTGCCTTATTGTTTTGGTTTCCATATGATTACTCCTTCTGTTATGAAACCTTATTTTTTTATTTTATGATATAACGCAGATGGCGGAAGCCGTCGCGTATCACATTCAGCTTTGAGCTCCGCGGAAGAGTACACCTCCGCAGGCTTACGGGCGTCTGCCCTGTCCTGAGCCCCTTACGGGCCGCCTCCGCAATAAAGGCGGTGGCAAACTCCATGCCCGGGGCATCCATATCCATATTCATCTGCGCCGCAGCCTCCCTTGTGAGGCCTCTGAGGCCGCAGTGAAAATCGTAAACATCCGTCCGGAAGCGCTGCCTTCCCAGAGCGGACAGCCATTTCACGCCCCAGTTATGGGTCCATGGCATTGCGCCCTTTTCTATCCCGCCGGCAAAGCGGTTTCCTATCATTACGTCGAAGCTGCCTTCGGCAAGGGGGTCGTACAGACGCCCCAGCTGGGAAAAATCGTAGGTGGTGTCCGCATCCCCCATAAGGATGACGGAGCCCTCAGACGCCTTTATTCCTGCCATAAGGGCTCTTCCGTAGCCCGGCTTCGGCTCATGTATGACCTTCGCTCCTGCGGCAGCCGCGATCTCTGCAGTCCTGTCCGATGAGCCATTGTCCACGGCGATTATCTCGCCATCAAGCCCTCGCGCGTCCAGAAATGCTTTTATCTCCCCGATGCACAGCGCCACAGCTGCTTCTTCGTCTCTGCAGGGGAGGACCACCGTAAGGTCGGGGCGTTTGTTTGCGTCACACACGTCTTCCCCTCCTTTCCGTCAGCTCCTCCAAAATCAGCCAGACCGCGAGGATCGTTGCCGCCAGAGCCCTGTAGCTGAAGAAATAATGCAGATATGAATGATTGCACAGCACCAGATAGCGCAGGAAGGGAACCAGTCCAACCGCTGCATATATCCGGATGACGCTTTTGTCGAACCCGGGCTTCAAATATACATAGCCGTAGTAGACCGCATAAAAGGCCAGCAGCCAGCCTGCTATGGCACCTACAGGACCATAGCCCAGAGGGAAAAGGCAGCCGGTATTGCGGACCAGGACGTTCCACATCAGAGCCGCAGGTCCAAGCTGCCAGGTCTCGCCGTAGAGCCTTTCTGCTATGTGACCGCTCACGTAAGGCAATACGTTTTCATGCATCACCAGCGAAGCCAGCAGCCACTTGAGCATCCACATGCCCGCGTAGCCAAAGCCCCAGGCGATGAACGCAGTCAACGCTGTCCGAAGCAGCTCCCTTCCGGTCCCTTTCATGGTCCGGCGCTGCAGCCACAAAAGCAGCAGCAGCGGCATCAGCAGGGTGACGGTCTCAGCCGTCAGAAAATCCATGAAGCTGGTGAGCATGCCGCTTATCATAAAAAGCACTGCCAGCTGAGCCGGACTTCTTTTCTCCGGGTGCAGGCACACCGCAAGGCTTACAGCCAGCGCTATTATAAACACCCAGGTGTACTCCAGGCTCAGGGGGACGAAGATTATTCCTGCGGCTATCAGTCCTGCGGCTGTGCCCCATGCGGGAGCGTAATATTTCCTGCGGATAAGCAGCGCCAAGAGCCCTGCCGTCAGCACTGTCAGCAGAACTCCGTTGAGCTTATATATCTCAGCCAGCGGCATCACGCACAGCAGAGGCGTTATAAAGGCGATGGAGCCGTGCCAGTAGCGGAGGTACTGCCTGTTTGGGGGAAGACCCTCCGTGACCGCCTCCAGCAGGTTTTCGTTTTCGTTCTGATTGTTCCGGTAGAAATACTCGGAGCGCACGACCGATTCCAGAGGCTTTTCAGGATCCAGCTGCCAGGCTATGGCAAGCAGGATGGAGTCCGCGTAGCGATCGATGCGGCTGGCATTGACGCCCTCCAGCACCGTTCCGAAAAGCTCGCCTTCGCACAGGTATTCAGCAGAGGAAAGCATGTTTTCCCGGATGCTCTCCCTTGGAATACTCGCCGCCAGCACCATCAGGCCTGTCAGCAGAGCTGCGGTCAGTACAAAGGCAGCTGCGCATATGATCATGCTTTTGGGAACTGAGTTTTGGCTATGCTCCTGACTGTCCTTCATGCTCCGCAAATCTTTTCCTGATCCGGCACCAGATCAGTACGACACAAAAAATAATTCGAATTATTTTACCATTAATTGAAGTTCAATTCGAGAGATTTTTTTGATTAGTCTAAATTATTTTTATGATAGATGACCTGGCGACAAGGAATAAAAAATACAGACCCGGATTTTTTCCGGGTCTGCCGTATTTCTTATTTACAGATCTTACAGAGCTGCCTTTGCGATCTCTACCAGCTGAGTGAAGCCTGCGGGATCGTGGATAGCCATCTCGGAGAGCATCTTTCTGTTGACCTCTACGTTGGCCTTCTTGAGTCCATTCATCAGTCTGCTGTAGGAAATGTCGTTCATTCTTGCTGCAGCATTGATTCTGGTGATCCAGAGCTTTCTGAACTCTCTCTTGCGGAGCTTTCTGCCCATCTGTGCAGATCTGAGGGATCTCATAACTGCAGGATTTGCAGCCTTGAAGCTCTTGTGCTTGGAACCATAGAAGCCCTTTGCCAGCTTCAGGATCTTGTTGTGTCTTTTCTTAGCGCCTACGCCGCCTTTAACTCTTGCCATTCGTCTCTACCTCCTATTTCCCTACGAGAACGCTCTTGATTCTCTTCTGATCAGCACTGGTAAGTATTGTGGACTTACGCAGACCCATCTTTCTCTTGGGAGTCTTCTTGGTAAGGATGTGGCTCTTGTATGCCTTGTTTCTCTTTACCTTGCCGGTTCCGGTGAGCTTGAATCTCTTCATTGCCCCTCTGTGGGACTTCATCTTGTTCTTTGCCATTTTTAATTCCTTCCTGCATCTATTCTTCAGACTGCTGCGCGTTATCGGAAGCGCCCTCGCCCTCTGCCTCGGTCTTCTTTGCAGCCTCGGCAGCCAGCCTTGCGGCCTTAGCTTCCTTCTGCCTGTCTTTTTCACTCTTGGGAGCTACGATCATGGACATATTTCGTCCCTCAAGAATGGGCTGCTTTTCGATGTTGCCCTGATCCTTGATCATCTCGTAAAAATTCAGCATGGTTTCTCTGCCTTTGTTGGCATAGCCCATTTCTCTGCCGCGGAACCTCATGCTGACCTTGACCTTGTCGCCGCCGGCAAGGAACTTGCCTGCGATCTTGGCCTTGGTCTCCAGGTCGTGTTCTTCTGTGAAGATGCCCAGACGAACCTCCTTGACCTCCATGGTCTTCTGCTTCTTTCTGGCATCCTTCTCCTTCTTCTGCTGATCATAGCGGTACTTGCCGTAGTCCATGATCCTGCATACCGGTGGAGCCGCATTGGGAGAGATGTTTACCAGGTCCAGGTTGGCTTCGTGAGCCTTCTCCATGGCTTCCTGGATGCTGACGATACCCAGCTGTTCGCCGTTGGCATCGATCAGACGCACTTCTTTGGCACGAATCTCTTCGTTAACTAAAGCTTCTTTACTAATGGTCTTGTCCTCCGAAAAATGAAAAAGACGGTGCGCAAACGCCCGCCCAAAAACTACTCAAAAGGAGTGGTCTTTATTAGCCTCTTTGTGTAAACTGGAGGCGAGAAGCGGAACTTCTGCTTGATACGCCAAGTAGTATACCCATTCCCGCCCCCTGTGTCAAGGATTATTTATCAGTTTTTTGTGGATTTTTCAAGGCTTTAGCTAGAAAATCGATAGATTGTCCATGCCCAGGTCCTTGTACATGGCATAGGAGACCAAATTGCGCAGAGCATACTGATTCAGACCCTCTCCTATGTTCTGATGGATGAACAGATCCGCTACGCCTTCGTTGATATAGAAGTAGAGCCTGTCGCTTCCTATGGTGAAATCAAGACCATAGTCCAGAACCGCGTCAAAATAGCCATTCCTCTGCTCTTTTGTGGTTGCATAGTTATTGGGGACCCAGTCGGCTTCAGACCCTAAAGCATTAGCTTCGAAGGCATTTTTAAGCAAAGCCCTGACATCTGCACCCGGGACAAACACATCCTCCAGCTTAAGAGGCTCGGTATTCTGTCCCCTGAAGACATAATGGTCATCCCTTCCCTCCCTGGTTATCTCGCCCCAGGGATCGTTTGTATAGTAGCTCAGCGTGTAGTTGCTGAATATATTCGTATAGGGTCCGGTCTGGCCGTAGTAGGTGCTGTAATACATGTTGGCATTCACATTACCCGGATAGTAGCGGCTATAGATGTCGCAGAGCTGCTTAAAGCGGTCCTCAACCGGCTTCAGGCGGTAGTCGTCAGGCTTCAGGTACTGCATCTGGCCCCAGGGCATATCTTCTCTGTAGGAGAAGCTGTAGCCCATGTATCCTGTGCTGCCGCTGAATTCGTAGTTTTTGCTCTCGTATTCGTTCTTTTCCTTGCTGCTGTCATCGTAGACAGAGAAAATGAAGGGATTCGGAGCATCCTCTTTAAAGAGGCTCTGCCCGGAGGCGAACCTGCCGCTGTAGGCGTTCACATCCCCCATCCCTATGCTCAGATACCGGGAGCTGTTCTGGCAGTGGACCCAGGGGGTATCATAGTCAAATATGAGTATAAGATCTCCCGTATAGCCGCTGATGTAATACTTCTGATCCTCTTCTATGCCGGGAAAGGGACCGTCCAGCCTCAGCCCGGTATCAACCCAGTATTCATCCTCCGACAGCTCGTTGAAGGAATCATACTTTACGATTTCGCTGCGGATGTGATTGTCGATGTATGTGAGGCCGTCGATGTTGTCCGCAAAAAGATCGGTGATCCTTATCTCCTTTCCGGTCCTGAGGTCAAGGTTCATGACCTCGTCCTGATTGTAGCTCAGATAATCACCATCATCGTTCAGCAGGGTCAGATACTTATAGAATTGCACAGACAGCATGTTCTCAAAGCTGGCCTGAATGGTGCCGTAGCAGTATGCATACTCTACCTTTGCTTTGCCTGCATCCAGCCTTGCCTGGATAAGCTTTGAGCCCAGGTATGGAGGTATCTCCACAGAATCGATAAGGCTGATGAAACGCTCCTTTATGGCAGCATTTATCTGCTCCTGAAGGGCTTCATCCTTAAGTCCGCTGATGACAGGATAAGACCCTGAGCCGTACCGGCCCTCGTAGTTTACATTTTCCTCTGTCAGGCTGTTATTCATGACCCAGAACCTGTCGCTGCTTTTTTTGACAGGCTCACCAACAGCCCAGTCCCTTGAAGGAGCCTCCGGCGCTTCACTGCCCTGCTGGGGCTGCGGATCCGGCGGAGTCTGTCCGCTGCCGCCGAAGCTGCAGGCCGCAAGCGATGCAAGAAGAGCTGCTGCTATCAGAACTGCAAAAAACTTTTTCATATGGATCCCTCTAAATTATCAATATTAAACCGGCTGCCGGGCTCTTCGGATCAGAAGATGGTCATATCTTCCGCACCCAGGTCCCTGTAATATACGCCGGAGACCAGAGTCTCCACCGTGAATAAAATGTCATTGTCAGCCTTCTCGCCCTTCTCCCCTCCGGTATGTCCGAAGTACTTCATGCTAAGATCCCGCAGGGCGCTGCCGTAGAAAAGCTCCAGGTAGCGGTTTCCCATGCTGAAGGATGAGGCGCTGCGGGAGGCTTCCATGAAGAAGGCGTCCAGAGCCTTTTCGTCTATTCCAAGGCCGCGCACGTAGTCTGCGTCAAGATAGCGCAGACCCTGGTCCAGCCCTTCGCCATCCGGCGTATCCAGGACACGCTGCCAGTTGGCTTTAAAGGCGTTATACAATCTCTCCTCCCAGTAAACTCCGGGTCTGAAGATCGTGGAAAAGCTCTCCGGCGAGCTGCTGTCACCCCGGAAGACCAGATTCCTCTGGACCGTTTCCTCGTAGAGCACGTCGCTTGGATAGACCGTGCGGGTGAAATTGAGCTGCATGGTGCTCCTCACGTTCACGAAGTCCCCCACCCGTGAGCAGTAATCTGAAATGTTGAGATGGGAGCTCACATAGCCGTTGTAAAGCTCCTTCAGCTCGTCCCTTTTGCTGTAATATAATTCCAGATATTTATTCACCGTATCCGAGCCGGTGCTCACATAGGCTATCTGCTCCTTTGTCATGTCCTTCAGGTAGCTGGATGACACATGCACGTAGTCCTTAAGCCCGGAGGAGCCAACATTCATATCCTCGTTGCGGTTTTCAGTCACCATATCTGAGCGATCGTAGTACCTGGAAAGCAGCAGATAGTCGGCGGTTTCATCCTCAAAAATACTCTTTGCAGAGGGAAAACGGCCCGAATATGCAGCCACCGGGACGATGTCAAAGCTCAGAGACCTGGCCATATAGTCGCAGTAGACCCAGGGGGTGTTATAGTCGAAGATAAGGTTCAGCTGTCCGCTGAAGCCATTTATATAGTACTTCTGGTCCTCCGCTATGCCCGGGAACGGCATTGCAAGAGAAAGTCCCGTGTCGTACCAGCCCATGGTGAAGCTGGTGCGGTCGTCGTAGGAATCATGCTTTGCTATGTAATCCTCCATCTGATGGTCCAGCCATGCCAGACCGTCCACATCGTCTGCAAAAAGCTCCCTTATGGAGATCTCATTGCCGGTGCGCAGGTCCAGATTCATGCCGTCCATAGCGTAGACCGTAAAGTATGCAGTCTTGCTTTTGTTTACAAAGCTTCTGTGGCTTGTGAAGCACAGGGAAAGCATATTCTCCGCGTTCAGCCCCACATCCACATAGCAGAACTGAGAATTCTGTTCCCAGTCCTGCAGCGCCTTCTCCTTCAGCTTTGCGCCCACATAGGGGGGTATGCTGCGGTCAGAAGCCAGCGCTGCATATTTTTCGTATATCCTGCGGTTGATATCCTCCTCCAGAGCCTTGTCCTTAAGGCCCGATATACGGATGAAATACCCGCTGAAGCTGCTGCCTGCGGGGGTGAAGTCTATCGGACCGCCGCCCTCGATCATCCCATTATGTATGTAAAAGGTGCTGATCTTAAGATTATTTACCCGTACGGAATACTTCCCTGATGCGTGGGGCACAGGTTCTCCTTTGGTCTGATATCCGCTGCCTTCTGCAGTGCAAGACTGCCCCTGACCCTTCGGAGCAGCAGCCTTTTCATACCCGTAAGTCGCCACCGGTTCCCTTACGGGAACGTAGGCGGGCGGGTGCGGAACATCAGCCTCAAGCGAACAGGCGCAGAGGCTGATGATCATTAAGATCTCAAGAAAAACAGCGAGAAGCTTTTTCATCTGCTACTTGATCCCTACAT
>JAEEPD010000085.1 GCA_016284575.1 Bacillota bacterium
CCGGCAGTTCCACACTTACAGTCAGCGGATAATAATCCATATAGTCCGCCAGGCGGATAAGGGCGACGCCCTCCTCCCCGGGAGCTGTACTTTCGTAGAGATCGTTAAAGGCCCTTGACAAGCCGCCCTTTGCTTTGTTATAGGGGTCAAGAGTATCAGGATATGGCGCCCCTGCCTCCGGCCTGTTCTGCTGGCTGTAGCTGCTGTAATCATAGTCCAGATCGAGATAATCCTGTATCCAGACTCCGCCGCGGTACGGGCTCCCGCCGCCCATCCTCCTGGCAGGCAGTCCGCCGTCCCTTCGTCTGGCTTTGCTCTCAAAGCTTTGAGCGGAGGAGCTTACCAGCTGACCCTCTTTTATGCTGTAGCTGTTCTCCCAGTAAAGGTGCTCCCCCATATAATCGGTCTCTGTTATAGTGATGCCGTCTGCCGCGGAGGGGTCTCCCGATATGGTCTCCATCTCAAAGGATGGATTTTTGAGACTCCCGATAAGTCTGTTTTGGACAAAGGCCGTGCCTGCGGAGAGCAGCAGCACCAGGGCCAGCGCAAGTATAAGGCTTTTCTTCATATGTATGCCTCCTTATCTGCCGCCGTCCTCCAGCTCCTGCAGGGCTTTGGCTACCCTGTCAGGCCTGTAGTTGTAGGTCTTTTTGATATACTCCATAAGGTCTGAGCCTTCATCCTCCAGCTCAGAAGCTTTTTTATCGCCTATTATTGTCCCTTTGTGGATAAGCACAGCCCTGTCTATGAAGCCCGACACCTCCTCTATCAGGTGGGTGGAGAGCATAATGGTCTCGGTGGGCTCCAGTATGCCTAAAAGCAGCTTGTAGAAATCCTCCCTGTTGAAGATGTCGTTTCCCGCAAAGGGCTCATCCATCAGGATGTAGTCTGCCCCCTGGGACAGGGCCATTATCACCTCGAACTGGTTCTTCTGTCCGGTGGAAAAGCTCCTTAAGGGCGTGCTTAAAGGAAGCTCAAAGAAGTCCATCAGAGCCTTGAAGCGCTTTTCCCTGTACCTTGGGAAGTGCTCTCTGTAAAAATCGCTGTGGCCTTTAGCGCTGAGTCCCGGGAAAAAGCTGTGCTCGGAGGTGGCAAAGGAAAGCCTTGCGATATTCCTTCTTGTGATGGGTTCTCCGTCCAGGGTGACGCTTCCCTTAAAGCCTGTCAGGCCCAGTATGCACTTCATAAGCGTGGTCTTGCCTGCGCCGTTTTCGCCGAAAAGCCCTATTAGCTCTCCGGGACCCATGTTCAGGAAGATGTCGTAAACAGCGGCCCTGTTTCCGTAGTATTTTGTCAGGTCTTTGATCTCCAGCATGTTTTACCTCTTTACAAATATCAAATAGTCATAGCTCCACAGCCGGACCTGCTCCGGCAGGGCCTGGGGCGGTGTCTGGTGCACGTAGATGGCGACGCATAGATTGGCCAGAAGCACGGCCAGGGCGAACCCGAGCAGCAGCGCGATCAGGGGAAGCGCAAAGCTTCTTCTTAAGACCTCATCCTTCGGGAGCCTTTTCATAAGATAGATGCTGCGGCTTTCCCTCCGGAAGCTGGCAAGCTGGGCCGCTCCGACTCCAATGCAGAAGGCTGCGTAGGCCGGAAAGGCTGTTTTAAAGCCGTGCCTCATCAGCCAGCCTATATCCATGATCTGCGCCCCCTCTCTGAGCACCTGCTCTCCGTGATCCCAGGTATAGAGAACCCTTTTTGCAGAGCTATAGCCCGTCAGGAAGGACAAAAAGGCGAAGAGTCCAGCTATCAGAAGAATTATCACAAGCTGGCAGAACAGCTTTTTGTAATTGCTCCCCGGAGGGGTGTTTTTCTCAAGGAAGCCCCAGAGCCTCTGCACGGGAGTCCACTTCTTCATATCGGTCTTTTCCATATCTAAGCCTCCTGGTCTTTAATGTCCTGAGCCCTTCCGCTGCGTGCTTTTGAAAGGCCGTAGGCAAGAGCGCAGAGGGCGATTATCATAAGGAGCACTGCCAGCACCCGGGTCCCACCCTCTGCAGGATAGGCTCTGAAGCGGGCTGCCACCATGGTGCCTATCCAGGCTCCTGACAGAGCCGGCAGAGTTTTGGAACCGTAGCGGCTGCCCAGCTCGCCCAATGCGGATGAAACGGCGCAAAGGAAGATGAATACAATATTTCTGAACCAGAGCCAGCCGTCCTGAAGGGGCAGCAGCCCGTGAAGGAAGCTGTTTCTGTAAAAGTCAGCTGCGATGCCCTGGGGCCCGGCCGCATATCCGTAGTGGGCAGCATAGAGCTCCGCAAGGCCCAGCATCACCAGAGCCTCCCATAAAAAGAGCATGGTAAAGAGAATGCAGCCCGACAGGCTGTGGAGCAGGAAGACCTGCCTCTCCGAGATGCTGAGCCTCTGAAGAGTATATGAATACTTTGACGATCTGCTCCAGCCCATGCAGATGACCACAAAGGCGATCAGGCTCAGTCCGAAAAGGATGTAAAAGGGGCTAACATTCCGGGTATCCAGGGCGCCTGTCCCATAGCGGAGCTGGTCCACAAAGGCGCTGAACTGAAGGAAGCCCGTCTGAAGCCTCAGCATCATATAGAATATCCCAAGCTGCAGCAGCCCGCCTCCAAGGCAGACAGCCAGGGCTTTATATACGCCAAGCCTTATATAAAGTTCCAAAACCGAAAGATATTTTTTCATGCTTTACAGCTCCTCCCCTTCGGGATCCTCCTCTTCCTCTCTGTCCCAGTTGCTGCTTATGAGCTCAAGAGCCTCTTCCCTGCTGATGCCGCTCTGCTTAAGAGAGCTGATCAGAAGCATTACATCATCCCGCAAAAGCTCCTCCCTCAGAAGCTCCAGCCTTTTGGGACTTATGGTCATGTAGCTTTTGGCACCGGTGCCGGACCATATGAGCCCTTCCCGCTCCAGCTGGGCGAAAGCCTTCTGGACGGTGTTGGGATTTATGCCAAGGAGGGCTGAAAGCATGCGCCTGGAGGGAAGTTCGTCTCCATCAACTATGCTTCCGGCGGCCACACCCCTTTTGACAAAGCTTATTATCTGCAGATATACGGGGCTGCGCCCCTCTGCCTTGAAATTATCGAACGAGATCATGATATTCCTTTATTGGTCCTGCGGATCCTCATCCGTGGCTAACCGTATTACTTATATAATACACTTTTCAACTGTATTATTGCACTAATACGCTTTTGTGTCAAGCACAAAAAAACCGGCTGTATCAGCCGGATAATTAAAGGAATGAATGATGGTCCGGGATGACCATCAGATCAGGGACATCCCCTCCCACTCGCGGTCTGCGTCAAGCCCAAGCAGCTTTGCTGCTGTGGGCGCAATGTCCAGGATGCAGGCATTTTCAAAGGTTCCGCCGGGAGCAAAGACCTTGCCGCAGCAAAGGAGAGGAATGGTCATGTCCTCGGGGATATCCGTCCCGTGATGGCGACCGTGGCCGCCGTGATCCGCCGTCACTATAAGGCTGTAGTCCGGGGGAAGCTGTGTCGCTATCTGCTCGATATTGTCCCAGGCAGCGGAGGCAGCCTTAAGGTATTCAGGGCTCATCCAGCCGAAGCTGTGGCCTGCCTCGTCGGTGTAGCCCATGTAGAGGAAGCTGAAGTCAGGCTCTGCAGATTTTATGTGCGACCGGCAGGCATCCGCCAGATACTTATCTGAATCAGAACCTGTATTCCTTACATAAAGGGAATGATCCAGGCTGCCGGGCCTTCCGATATCCCGAAGTTCCTCCCAGTTATAAAAGAATGCAGTGGTCTTCCCCGCCTGATGAAGCAGTTCAAAAAGCCCCCTTACAGGCCGCACCTGAGGAGTGTAGATATTTGTCATTACACCGTGCCTCTGTGGATCCACGCTGTGAAACAAGGACATGTGGCAGGGCAGCGTGACCGAGGGCATGACCGTCCGCGCGTGACCGCAGTATGTCCCCTTTGCCCGCATCCTCTTAAACTGCGGCAAATCCGCTATGGCATCCGGCCCCATGCCATCCACCACCACCAGTAAAACCTTCATAGTGTCCATCTCCTGATTTGTGTTAAATTTACCGCTTCTTCGGTGCTGGGAGTTCATCAACCATAGCCTCCAGAAGAGCGCATAAAAACTCAATGTCGTCCACATTATCCACCAGAAGCATTTCTTTAGCGCCTTCATAGGGGATCTCCCGGGGCGCATCAGGCATCATCTGAACCGCGCTTTTTGTGGGCTTTACAAGGAAGCGGTCGTCGTATATCCCTCCGATTATCTTATCTCGATAGTAGATAATATACTCACCCATCATCGATTTATATGAAATATCATCCAGCGGTATAAGCTGATCCAGTATGAATTCCAGATATTCTTTGCTCGATGCCATTTGTTTCACCTCTGCGGAGCACTGATCCCGCTGCTGTGCTATGCCTTAAATCCATGCTGTTGACGGTGCTTGTCAAGGGTATCACTTACGATGGTACGGATAAGACTCTGCCGTCCACCGGAGCCGGCGGGGACTGCAACGTAAAGATACCACTTTCCGGGGTACTCCCAGTTGTACTGGTAGTATTCCTCCACAGGCCAGCGGTCCACCACCTCCGTGATCTCAGGATGGTTCTGCTGTATTATCTCCAGGGCCTCCCTGTGGACACCCTCCCTGAACTCCGATGCGTATTGCAGGTCCTGACTGCTCAGCTCGTCCGGCAGTATGGCGGGCGGGCGGTTATAGTCGTAGTACCTGTATTCGGAGGGCTCTTCCTTGTACTTTTGACCTTGCCTCGACTCATTTGACTTTTCAGGATTCTGGGCTTTTTTGAGCTCATTTGTTTTCTTCTGTTCTTCAGGCTTTTGGGGCTCCTTGGTTTCTTTCTGCTCTGCAGGCTCCTTGAGTTCCTTTGTTTCTTTGGGTTCTTCCGATTTTCTGCGCTCCTCTGTTTCTTCAGACTTTTTGTTCTTTCCGAAGCCGAGGAAATCCTTAAGCCCCGGGATGCCTGTAAGCTCAGCCCTCCCGAAGCCGTATTTTTCCGCGGGATAGCGATCCGTAAGACTGATCAGGAAGTCCTCGAAGCCTTTGTCGAACCATTCCTCCGGCAGGCTGAAGCTGCTCCCTGCCCCGTCCCAGTGGCCGTTTCCTCCGGGCCAGCCCAGCTGCACCGCTAGCTTATACTCACCGTTTGAGTACTTCTCAAAAGCGTAGCGCTCCAGCCTCACATTGTCCTTTTCGGCGCCGACAGTCCGCTGCCCGCCGGAGGTCTGAAAATCATAGACGGGGAATGTATCGACGGGCGCTGTAACGATTTTTACCGGTTCATCCAGAAGGCGCTCTGCGGGCTCAAAACATTCCTCGGGAACGCCTAAGGGCACGAGTATCTCTCCCACGCGCCGCAGCAGGTCGAACAGGCAGTTTACCTTCGGAGCCCTGGCGTCTCCGGCCAGGTATTCAAGATCCACGCCGCGGTAGGCTGCCCGCATGTCCCCGGAACTGAAATAAAAGCTGTAATTGTGGTATCCGCCCCAGAATTCCTTAGTGCTCTCAAGCTCTCCCAGGCTGTAAAAGGGGCCGAGTTCAAGTATCCTGCGGAGCGAGTATTCAGCAGTCTTGCTCAGCTGCAGGAAGCTCTCCGGCCCTGTCCCGGGCGTGCGGTACAGAACGGCCCTCCCCTTTTTCAGTATCATAAGTTGCAGATAGGGCGTTTCGGAGGATCTTTTCTGCAGCTCGTAGCGCAGCATCAGAGCATCATTGTCGTAATCCATGTTAAGTCATCCCCCTAATCCACGAGTTCTATTACAGAGCCGGGTCTGGGCTCTTCGATCATGTCTGCGCCGTCGTGCTCCTTAGAATTGCTTATCTCTATAAAACAGAGCTGTTCCCGGTCGTAGTCCCAGTGGGGCTTTTCGTACCAGTAGTTCATCAGGGCTACATGCCGTTCGATCTGTTCTTCCCAGCGCTCCGCTGTCGCACCGAAGTGAAATATACGCAGAAAGCTCTCGAAGCCGTAAAGCCTGGCATCGTCTATGGCATTGTAATCGTAGTTTCTGTGTTCTATGTAGAGCCAGTGGCCGTCCTCCGCGTGGTGACGTTCGTAGCGGAAGACCTTCCTTGCGGGAGGCTCGGGCTCGTGGATGAAACGGCAGACCTGCTCCAGCTGCCAGTACTTAAGGTCTTCCTCGTCCTTGGCTCTGTAGACCACCACGTCATCCCCGCCCCGCTCGCCGCGGGCCATAACGGTGAGGCCATCCAGATACTCCTCACTGAAACAATCTATGGGCTCCATGGCCAGCTCCTTCGGGAGATGCGCCCTTATCCAGCTTTCGTATATCCTCATGGCTGCTGCCTCCCCAGACCGAAACACTGCTCCACCAGGGCCAGGGTCTCTTCGATGCTCCGGCTGTCATCCCTTAAGATGACGTTGAAGCCGGAGTTCAGAAAGCGGTCATAGCCTTCCTGTGAATTGATCAGCATCAGGCCCTGCCTGTAGTTTTCCATAGCGGCCTCCGGGTCCGGCTCCTCCATTATGAGTCTGTAGAGGAACTGCTTTTCCCTGTCGGGCCGCTCGAAGAAGCGGTTTACGGAGATCATTGGATCCGCAAGCATTATAAGCACGTGATCATGAGGAGCGATCTCCTTCAGTGTTTCCAAAGAAATATTGGTGTCCACGAATATGGGCTTCTCCTGATCTTTAAGTCCCTCCAGTATCCGCAGCTCCAGGATCTCGCACTCCCTTGCGGCACCGTCGATCCAGGCCAGATACTCCTCAGGGCTGCGCCGTATGAAATCCCGCCAGTCCTTCAGATCCCTGGTGTAGCAGACGCAGGGAAACTCACTGCTGTCCAGCTCCGGCAGCAGCTGATCGTGGTAATTCTCCTCGCAGAGTACCCCGTCGTATTTTTCAGCCAGCAGCTTCACCATCGCAGACTTGCCCGCGTAGGCCGTTCCTGTTATGAAATATGCGTTTTCGAATCGCATGTCATCCTTCTCCTTCAGAGAAAGTATATCATAAAGGCAGCGCTTTTGATACACGGATCGGTCGTGCCGCCCGGCCTTCATTGCCACGAAAAAACTCCCCGGTATAAAACCGGGGAGTCGTTGTTTTACCGAATCGCTTCAGCTATATGGCTTTGGCATTAAGCCTGAGCAGCCATCTTCTTGTAGCCTTCGAGTCTTTCCTTTGCATCCTTTTCGGTCTTCTCGAACAGTGCTTCTGCAGCATCCGGGAATTCCTTGAGCAGGGAGTTGTAACGTACCTGATCCATGATGAATGCTCTGAAGTCGCCGGTAGGCTCCTTGGAGTCGAGAGTGAACGGATTCTTGCCCTCTTCCTTCAGAAGCGGGTTGAATCTGTAGAGATGCCAGTAACCGCAGTCAACTGCTCTCTTCTCGTTGTCCTGAGACTTGCCCATGCCCTGCTTGATGCCGTGGTTGATGCAGGGAGCGTAGCAGATGATCAGAGAAGGACCATGATAATTCTCAGCTTCCTGAATAGCCTTCATGAACTGATTCTTATCGGAGCCCATAGCGCACTGTGCTACGTATACATAGCCATAGCTTGCAGCCATCATGCCCAGATCCTTCTTCTTGGTCTTCTTACCGGAAGCGGCGAACTTGGCGATAGCAGCAGTCGGGGTAGCCTTGGAGGCCTGGCCGCCGGTGTTGGAGTAAACTTCGGTATCGAATACCAGAACGTTGATGTCCTCGCCGGAAGCAAGTACGTGGTCTACGCCGCCGTAACCGATGTCATAGGACCAGCCGTCGCCGCCCAGGCACCATACGGACTTCTTGACCAGATGATCCTTCTTCTCCAGGATCTGTGCAATCAGACTGTTGCAGTGCGGGCAGTCGAGCTTAGCGCCTTCGAGTGCAGCGATCAGAGCCTCGCTCTGCTCTCTGGACTTGGCGCCATCGTTGAAGCCGTCCAGCCAAGCCTGGCCTGCAGCCTTGATCTCGTCGCTCTCAACGCCGTCGATCAGCTCGGTTACCAGAGCCTGCAGCTTTTCTCTCATCTGACGAACACCGGTGGCCATACCGAGACCGAACTCAGCATTGTCTTCGAACAGGGAGTTGGACCATGCGGGACCTCTGCCCTTCTTGTCGGTGGTGTAAGGCATTGAAGGAGCGGATGCACCCCAGATGGAGGAGCAGCCGGTAGCATTTGCGATCATCATTCTGTCGCCGAAGAGCTGGGTGATTACCTTGATGTAAGGAGTCTCGCCGCAGCCTGCGCATGCACCGGAGAACTCGAAGTAAGGAGCTGCGAACTGGCTGCCCTTTACGGAAGTTCTGGGCATGATATCCTTCTGAGCAACTTCCTTTACGCTGTAATCCCACTTTGCAGCCTCGTCCATCTGAGTCTCGAGAGGCTCCATGGTGAGTGCCTTGCCCTTGGGTGCGGGGCAGATGTCTGCGCAGTTGCCGCAGCCGAGGCAGTCGAGCGGGGATACCTGCATTCTGAAGCCGAGGCCTTCGAAGCCCTTGCCGATGGCCTTGATGGTCTCAAAGCCTGCGGGAGCCTTGGCAGCTTCTGCTTCGTCAACCAGAACAGGTCTGATGGTTGCGTGCGGGCAAACGAAGGAGCACTGGTTGCACTGGATGCAGAATTCAGGATGCCATGCGGGAACCTTTACAGCTACGCCGCGCTTCTCGTAAGCAGCGGTGCCGCTGGGGAAGGTACCGTCTTCGATACCTGCGAATGCAGATACGGGCAGCTTGTCGCCCTCCTGACGGTTCATGGGTACTACGATGTTTGCTACGAATTCGGGCAGATCCTTGACCTCGCCTGCTTCGTCAACAGCGTCAGCCCAGGATGCGGGGATCTCTACCTTGTGGATGGCATCGATACCTGCATCTACAGCCTTCCAGTTCATCTCTACGATGTTCTGGCCCTTCTTGCCGTAGCTCTTAACGATGGAGTCCTTCAGAGCCTTGACAGCCTGATCCATGGGGATTACATCTGCCAGCTTGAAGAATGCGGACTGCATGATCATGTTGATTCTGCTGCCCAGACCCAGATCCTGTGCGATCTTGGTTGCGTCTACTGTGTAGAACTCTGCATTCTGCTTGGCAAGGAATCTCTTCATTGCTGCGGGCAGGTTCTTGTCCAGTTCTTCGTCGGTCCACTCGCAGTTGAGCAGGAACTTGCCGCCCTTCTTCAGACCTGCGGTTACATCATACTGATGTACGTAAGCCTGGTTGTGGCATGCGATGTAGTCAGCCTCAGTGATGAGGTAGGTGGACTTGATCTTGTTCTTTCCGAAACGCAGGTGGGATACTGTGATACCGCCGGACTTCTTGGAGTCATAGGAGAAGTAGCCCTGTGCGTAGAGGTCGGTGTCGTCGCCGATGATCTTGATGGCCTGCTTGTTGGCGCCGACGGTACCGTCGGAACCGAGACCCCAGAACTTGCAGCGAACGGTGCCTTCGGGTTCGGTGGCGATGTCAACGGTCTCCAGGGAGCTGCCGTAGAGGTCGTCTTCGATGCCGATGGTGAAGTGATTCTTGGGAGCTGCAGCTTCCATGTTGTTGTAAACTGCAACGATCTGTCCGGGAGTGGTGTCCTTGGAGCCAAGGCCGTATCTGCCAGCCAGGATGAGAGGCTTAACGTCCTCTTCATAGAACATGGTCATAACGTCCATGTAGAGAGGATCGCCCAGAGCGCCGGGTTCCTTGGTCCTGTCGAGAACGGAGATCTTCTTTACGGTCTTGGGCATTACCTTCTTCAGGTATTCGGGAGCCCAGGGTCTGTAGAGACGGACCTTGATGAGGCCGTACTTCTTGCCCTTTGCGTTCTGATCCTCGATAACCTCTTCGATGGTCTCGCAGACGGAGCCCATAGCGATGATGATGTTCTCAGCATCGGGAGCACCAACATAGTCGAACAGATGATATTCTCTGCCGATCTTGGCGCCCAGCTGCTGCATGTAGTCTTCTACGATGGCGGGAAGTGCGTCATAGTACTTGTTGGCAGCTTCTCTTGCCTGGAAGAAGATATCGGGGTTCTGAGCAGTACCGCGGATAACGGGATGTTCGGGGTTGAGAGCATGAGCTCTGAACTCGTTAACGGCATCCATGTCGATCAGTTCTTTGAATACGTCGTAGTCGATCATTTCGATCTTCTGAATTTCGTGAGAAGTTCTGAAGCCGTCAAAGAAGTGAAGGAAAGGTACCTTACCCTTGATGGAAGCCAGGTGAGCGATGCCGCCCAGGTCCATAACTTCCTGTACGGAGGATGCGCAGAGCAGGGCAAAGCCTGTCTGACGGGTAGCCATTACGTCTGAATGGTCTCCGAAGATGCACAGTGCGTGGGTAGCAAGGGTTCTGGCGGAAACGTGGAATACGCCCGGCAGAAGCTCACCAGCGATCTTGTACATGTTGGGGATCATCAGCAGCAGACCCTGAGATGCGGTGTAGGTGGTGGTGAGAGCACCGGCGGAAAGTGAGCCGTGTACTGCACCTGCAGCGCCGCCTTCGGACTGCATTTCGACTACCTTTACCTGCTGACCGAACAGGTTCTTCTGGCCATGGGCGGACATGTCATCTACGGACTCTGCCATGGGAGAAGACGGGGTAATCGGGAAGATAGCAGCTACGTCCGTAAATGCGTAAGACACATATGCGGCAGCAGTGTTACCATCCATGGTTTTGAATTTTTTTGCCATCGTGTTTTTCTCCTTTATAGATTATTACAATGATTTTATTGCAACATAAAACATCGCAAAAAATACGCACAAGTATTATATTACGAAAACAAATAACTATCAAGGGCATGTTTTTAAATTAACTATAGTATATTTTCAACGATTGCCCCAAGCTGTGCAATTATTTCGTTTGAAGGAGCGATGGCAGCGGGCAGCTTCGACCCATATTCCGCCTTATAGATGAGCTCAGGAGGCATGTGACCCACTGAAAAGAAGCTTCTTCTGCCGAGAAACCTGCGAAGCTCCCTCTCGTGGACCCCGGAGTTATTTTTGTTTACGACCACAAGGGCCTCCGGGACCTCCAGGAGAAAGGACGCGATGGATGATGAGGCTTCAAGAAGCCTTGTGGGCATGGGATCGATGACGAAAAGGCTTATATCCATTTCCGCTGCTATGTCCGCCGGATCCGGAAAGGAAGTCCCCTGCCCTTTGCCGCCGCAGAATATGCCTGAGCAGTCGAAAAAGCATATGCCCCCCGGAGCCGAAGAAATGAGCCGGAACAGCTTCCCTGCTTCGAACCCCTCCAGGTCCTGAGGCTCTCTTATGAGCCAGTTCACCCCATCCTTCAGGTTCTCGGCGGACTGAAGGCTCTTTCTTTCCTCCAGCAGCTTCCTTACAGAGCAGAAGGGATAGAGCCCCTCCCTCTTTTCAAAGCTAAGGGCTTGGTAAAAGTAAGGCCGGCCCAGCTCTATGAGGGACACAGCGGGCCTCCTTCGCGGCTCCTGCAAAGAGGCTCCTGCTGCGGTCAGCCCTGCTGTTTTGTTTGCTGCAAGATAAGCCAGACTTCCGCAGACGAAGCTTGCCCCGGCGCCGGAAAATGCCGGAAATACAGCTATCCGAAGCTTTCCTCTGGACAGCTGGTCCATCCCTGTTATTAATTCGTTCATAATAAAATCTCCCTTTTGATGGGGAGATTTTACAGCAATATGCATATTATGTCAAGATTTTACTGCCTTTATTTTACAAACAGTTCTTCCTTTTCGGAAACGAGCTCGTTAGCGGCAGTAATCACAGCATCGGCTGTAAGACCGTACTTTTCGTAGAGCTCGCCGGGCTTTCCGGACTCGCCGAAGCAGTCCTGAACGCCTATCATGATCATCCTGGCGGGAGCCTTCTTTGCAAGGCATTCGGCAACGGCTGCGCCCAGGCCTCCGATCACGCTGTGGTCCTCGATGGTGATAAGTCCGCTGCATTCCCTTGCGGCGTCGCAGACAGCCTCCTCGTCCAGGGGCTTGATGGTGTGGATGTCCAGAACTCTGGCCTGTATGCCCTCCTCCGCCAGCTTTTCAGCAGCCTCAAGAGCAATGGGAAGCACGCTTCCTGTGGAGAGTATGGCCACATCGTCTCCTTTGCGGAGCACCGCGGCTTTGCCTATCTCCAGCTTTGCATCCTCTGGGTACACCACGGGGACCGCAGCTCTGCCGAGTCTCACGTAGCAGGGGCCGTCGAAGGCAGCAGCCTGTCTTATGAGGGCCTTTGCGGAAACGTCGTCTGCGGGGTTGATGACCGTCATGCCGGGGATGAGCCTCATAAGGCCGAGATCCTCTATGCACTGATGGCTGGCGCCGTCCTCACCCACGGAAAGTCCTGCGTGAGATGCGCAGATCTTGACATTTGCATGGGTGTAGCCGATGGAGTTTCTGATTATCTCATAGGCTCTGCCGCTGGCGAACATGGCGAAGGTGCTGGCGAAGGGGATCTTGCCTGAAAGAGCAAGGCCTGCTGCCATGCCCATAAGGTTATCCTCCGCTATGCCTGCGTTGAAGAATCTTTCAGGATAATGCTTTCTGAATTCACCGCTCTTGGTGGAGCCTGAAAGGTCAGCGTCAAGGACTACGATGTTGGGATTTTCAGAGCCCAGTTCAACCAGTACCTTGCCGTAGCTGTCTCTTGTTGCGATCTTGTCTGCCATTACAGTACACCTCCCAGCTCTGCCATTGCCTGCTCAGCCTGCTCCAGGTTCGGAGCCTTGCCGTGCCAGCCTGCCTGATCCTCCATAAAGCTTACGCCCTTGCCCTTGACGGTCTTCGCGATTATGATGGTGGGCTTTCCCTTGAACTCTCTTGCCTTTGCGAAGGCGTCGAGTATCTGCTCCATATCGTGGCCATCGATGCAGATGACGTTCCAGCCGAAGGCTCTGAACTTTTCATCTAGCGGCTGAACGGTCATGACATCGTCGTTGCGGCCGTCGATCTGAAGTCCGTTGTTGTCCAGGACCGCGCAGAGGTTATCCAGCTTGTAGTGAGCTGCTGCCATTGCTGCTTCCCAGACCATGCCCTCCTGGATCTCGCCGTCGCCGAGGATGGTGTAGACTCTTGCGGAGGATTCATCCAGCTTGCCTGCGATGGCCATGCCCACGGCTGCAGAGATGCCCTGGCCAAGGGATCCGGTGGAGATCTCTATTCCGGGCAGCTTATGCATGGAGGGATGTCCCTGGAGCCTGGAGCCCATCTTTCTGAGGGTATTCAGCTCCTCCACGGGGAAATAGCCCCTTTCAGCCATTGCCGCGTACTGAGCGGGAGCCGCGTGGCCCTTGGACAGGACGAATCTGTCTCTTCCTGCCATATCAGGCTTTTCAGGGTCGATATTCATTTCGCTGAAATACAGCGCTGTCATGATGTCCGC
>JAEEPD010000086.1 GCA_016284575.1 Bacillota bacterium
AAGGGCGCTTTGTGGCGATGCACCACCCCTTCACCGCGCCGATGGACGAGGATATGGCGCTCCTGGACACCGACCGCGCGGCATGCCGCGCCAAGGCCTACGACATCGTCATCAACGGCTACGAGGCCGGCGGCGGCTCCATCCGCATCCACGACAGGGCTCTGCAGAGGAAGATATTCGAGGTACTGAAGCTTTCAGACGAGGACATCAAGACCAGATTCGGCTTCTTCATTGAAGCCTTCAGCTACGGGGCACCTCCCCACGGCGGACTGGCCTTCGGACTTGACAGGCTCTGCATGCTGCTTCTTGGCACCGACGACATCCGCCAGGTAATAGCCTTCCCCAAGAACCAGAGCGCCCAGGACGTGATGTCAGATGCGCCTACTGTAGTCACAGAAAAGCAGCTCGAAGAGCTCTCAGTGGCAGTAGATATCAAGGAATAATAAAGATGTTAACGGGTGCCCTGTGGCAGGACCCGATAACATCAAAATCAACTATTTAGCTTATAATGTCAAAAAAAGATAAACAAAAAATCGGTATATTTGGAGGGAGCTTCGATCCTATCCACTATGGCCACCTGATCCTTGCGGAGCAGATGAGAGAGCTGGCAGGCCTGGACAAGATCATCTTTATTCCAGCCAGGGTCAGCCCCTTCAAGACAGCCTCTGCCCCCATCAGCGGCCTCGACCGCTATGAGATGGTAAAGCTGGCGGTTGCGGGAGAGCCGGCATTTGAGGTTTCGGACATAGAGATCACAAGCGAAGAGGTATCCTACACCTCTAACACCATGAGAAGGCTGTCAGAGCAGTACGGTGACAGCGCAAAGCTTTACTTCATACTCGGCAGCGACTCCATACTTAAGCTGGACAAATGGCACGAAGCCGATTATCTGCTCAAAAACTTCAGCTTCCTTGCAGGCCTTCGAAAGGGCTATAATGCAGATGAGGCAATAGCAAAAAGGGACGAAATTGTAAGTAATTTCGGCGCAGACTTAAGGCTTTGCGATATCCCGGAGCTTGAGATATCCTCCAGCGACCTCAG
This sequence comes from Bacillota bacterium, assembly GCA_016284575.1. GTDB lineage: Bacteria > Bacillota > Clostridia > Peptostreptococcales > Anaerovoracaceae > RGIG2707. The sequence continues at coordinate 1,042 of JAEEPD010000086.1, forward strand.
GCTCAGGCTTCAGGGCGGCAAGAGCCTTAAATACGTCATTCCCGATCCCGTGCTGGACTACATCAGAGAAAAAAAGCTCTACACCGGCCTTATAGATGAACTTAAGGCCTTCGCAAGGGAAAGGGAGAACGACCACCGCTACAAGCACACTGAGGGCGTGGTAAAGGCTGCAAAGGAGTATGCAAAGCGCTACGGAGCCGATGTTTTCAAGGCGGAGGTCGCAGCCTGGTTCCATGATACATACAAGGAGGCAGGGCCACTGGGACATGGTCCTAAGGCCGCTGAGGAGATACAGAAGCAGTTTGGCATAAACGATCCCGATATCGTCAATGCCATAAAATATCACACCACCAGCCGCCCCGGCATGAGCACCCTGGAAATGGTGGTCAAAATGGCGGACCTGCTGGAGGAAAACAGAAACTATCCGGATGTGGAAAAGCTCCGGAAAGCAATGACTGATGACCTGGATGAGAGCATGCTGCTGCTCCTTCGGGAAGAACAGAAGATACTGATAGGACGGGGACAGCCCTACGATCCTCTTACGGACGAGGCTGTGGCCTGGCTTGAAATGATACATGAAAGGAAGATCAATGGATAACAGAGAACTGGCGCTATTCATAGCGGATTTCCTGGACGGAAGAAAAGCTGATGACATCGCGATCATCGACATAGCGGAAAAATCCGGCTTTGCGGATTATTTCGTCATCTGCACCGCAGGAAGCATTAGACAGCTGCAGGCCATGTCCGCCGATCTGGAAGACAAGGTGGCGGAGAAGGGCACACTGGTCCACCACGTGGAGGGCAAGGGCGAATCCGGCTGGATACTTATGGACTTCGGCGATATAATCGTCAACCTCTTCACATCAGAACAGAGAGACCACTACAACATCGACAAGATCTGGGGCGACTGCGTCAAACTGGACTTTGAACCAAAGAAAGAGAAGTAATCTTCACTAAGGAGAAAGAAAATGGATCAACGATATAATGCACAGGCCGTTGAAGAAAAATGGGAGAAGATCTGGGCGGAGAAGGACATCTTTGCTGTAACAGAGGATCCCGAGAAAAAGAAGTTCTACCTGCTGGAAATGTTCCCTTATCCCAGCGGTAATCTTCACATGGGACACGTAAGAAACTATGCCATAGGCGATGCCATCGGCAGATGCCTCAACATGCAGGGCTATAACGTGCTGCACCCAATGGGCTTCGACAGCTTCGGCCTCCCGGCGGAAAATGCTGCCATAAAGCACAACACCCATCCCGCAGTATGGACTAAGGCGAATATCGAGAATATGATCACCCAGCTGAAGAGACTGGGACTTTCCTACGACTGGGACCGCCTGACCGAGACCTACAAGGTGGACTATTATAAGTGGATGCAGTGGCTCTTCATACAGTTCTTTAAGAAGGGTCTGGCATACAAGAAGGAGAACCCTGTAAACTGGTGTCCCTCCTGCGCCACCGTACTGGCCAACGAGCAGGTGGTTGACGGCAAGTGTGAACGCTGCGGCAGCGTAGTCACCAAAAAGAATCTGTCCCAGTGGTACATGAAGATAACTGATTATGCGGACAGACTGCTGGACGATCTGGACGACATGCCCGGCTGGCCGGATAAGGTAAAGGAACAGCAGAGAAACTGGATCGGCCGCTCCGAAGGCGCTGAGGTCTGGTTCGATCTGGATGGTATGGACAGGAAGATCAATGTTTTCACCACCCGTATTGACACACTGTTCGGCGTAACCTTCATGGTCCTGAGCCCGGAGCATCCCTTCGTTGAAGAGCTGATCGCGGGACAGCCCTGCGAGGCTGCCGCCAGAGCCTACATGGAAGAGTGCAAGAAGATGAGCGACATCGAGCGCACCTCCACCACCAAAGAAAAGACCGGCGTCTTCATCGACAGATACGTCATCAATCCCGCCAACGGCAAGAAGGTTCCCGTATTCATCTCCGACTATGTTCTGATCAACTACGGAACCGGCGCCGTCATGGGCGTTCCCGGTCACGACCAGAGAGACTTCGAGTTTGCCACCAAGTTCGGCTGCGATATTATTCCTGTCGTCGATCCTCAGGATCCGGAAATCGACGTCAATAACCTGAAGGCAGCCTTCGTGGCCGAAGGCATCATGATCAATTCCGGCAAATACGACGGAATGAACAACAAGGACGCCATCGAAGCCATCAGAAATGACTTCGAAGCAAAGGGCATCGCTAAAAAGACCGTCAACTACAAGCTGCGCGACTGGCTGATCAGCCGTCAGCGCTACTGGGGCTGCCCCATCCCCATGGTATACTGCGAGGAGCACGGCTGGCAGCCTGAAAAGGACGAGAACCTGCCGGTGCTGCTGCCTGAGGACGTGGTATTCACAGGCAAGGGCGAATCTCCCATCGCCACATCTCCCACATTCCAGAACGGCGTCTGCCCCATCTGCGGAAAGCCCGCAAGAAGGGAAGTGGATACCATGGATACCTTTATGGACTCCTCCTGGTATTTCCTGCGTTACTGCGATCCCCATAATACAGAGATGCCCTTCGCAAAGGACAAGGCTGATTACTGGATGAACGTGGACCAGTACATCGGCGGCATCGAGCACGCCATCCTGCACCTGATGTATGCGAGATTCTTCAACATGGTGCTCTACGATCTGGGAATGGTAAGCACCGAGGAGCCCTTCAAGAACCTGCTGACCCAGGGCATGGTGCTGAAGGACGGAAGCAAGATGAGCAAGTCCAAGGGCAACGTGGTTGCTCCTGACGAGATCGTAAACAAGTACGGCGCAGATACAGCAAGACTCTTCATCCTGTTCGCCGCTCCTCCCGAAAGGGAGCTGGAGTGGTCCGACACCGGCGTTGAGGGAAGCTACAAGTTCCTGAACCGTGTATACAGGCTGGTATACGATCTGGCAGAGGAGTGCAGAGGCATTCCCAGGACCTACACACTGGAAACTAAAGACGATAAGCAGCTGGCATACGCCCTGAATTCAGCCATCAAGAGGGTGAGCAACGATGTCAGCACAAGATTCAATTTCAATACCGCTATTTCAGCCATCATGGAGCTGGTAAACGAAATGTACCGCTACAAGGAGCTGGAGGACGTTAACATGGGACTGCTGGCAGATTCAACCGAAAAGCTGGTGCTGCTGCTGAGCCCCTTCGTGCCCCATATCTGCGAGGAGATGTGGGAAGGCCTGGGCCACAGCGAAAGCCTGTATCATGCCCAGTGGCCAGTCTGCGACGAAAAAGCCCTTGTAAAGGACAGCGTTGAGATCGTCGTTCAGATAAACGGCAAGGTCCGCTCCAGGATGGATGTTGCGGCAGACATCACAAGAGAGGAAATGGAAAAACTGGTTGAGCAGGACAGCGTCAAGTCTCTGCTTGAGGGCAAGACCGTGGTCAAGCTGATCCCGGTGCCCGGAAAGCTGCTCAACATAGTTGTAAGATAATTTATGGCAGAAAGAATAACAGACAGACAAAAGAAAAATACAAAAAAGCAGGCTGCGGCGGAGACCATAGTGCCTAAGATAAGCAGGACCAATGCAAGGACTGCCACCTCAGGCACCAAGCCTCCCGCGGCCAAAAGCGGAAGAAGAAAAAAGACAGAGATAAAGCCCGAGATAACCGTGGATGTGAAGCCCAAGGCTCCGGTCATAAAGCCAAAGAACTCAGCTGTAAAGCCCGTTACCGTATCCATGGAGCCAAAGCCTGCGGCTAAGGGCACCAGAAGGAAGAAGAAGCAGGAGACGGAAAACAGGCCCAGGCTTAAGGTCATACCCCTTGGCGGTCTCCACGAGATAGGCAAGAACATGACCCTGCTGGAATGCCAGAACCAGATCCTTATAATCGACTGCGGCATGGCCTTCCCGGACAACGACATGCTGGGCGTGGATGTTGTTATACCTGACTTCACATATCTTCGGGATAACAGAGAAAAGATCAAGGGCGTTGTCATTACCCACGCCCATGAGGACCACATAGGCGCCATCCCTTACTTCCTGAAGGAATTCAGGGCTCCCATTTTTGCCAGCAAGCTTACCATAGGCTTTATAAAGTCCAGGCTCGCTGAGCACAATATCCAGGGAGACCTGAGGGAGATAAAGGCAGGGGAGAGGATCGAATTAGGCTGCTTTAAGGTAGAGGTGCTCCATACCACTCACTCGGTGGCAGATTCCCTCTGCTTCTCCATCGACACTCCCGCAGGCAGGGTCTTCCACACCGGAGATTTCAAGATAGACCTTACCCCGATAGATGCGGATCCCATCGATTTCGGCCGCTGGGCTCAGATAGGAAAGGAGGGCGTGGACCTGCTCCTTGCGGACAGCACCAATGCCCAGAAGCCCGGAAGCTCTAAGTCCGAGCGTCTGGTGGGTGAGTCCCTTGAGACCATCTTCAAGACCAGCGACAGGCGCATCATAATCGCAACCTTCTCCTCTAACGTGCACCGCGTGCAGAAGATCGTGGATCTGGCTGCAAAATATGGCAGAAAGATCGCCGCATCCGGCAGAAGCATCGAACAGATGGTGGCGCTGGCTCAGGAGCTGGGCTACATGAAGATAGCGGCAGGGCAGCTCATAGACATAAAGCAGATCAAAAATTATCTGGACAGCGAGCTGGTCATAGTCACCACTGGAAGCCAGGGCGAGACCATGAGCGCCCTTGCCAGAATGGCCTTAGGAGAGCACAAGCAGGTAAAGATAAAGCCTGGAGATGTGGTCATCCTTTCATCTTCTCCGGTGCCGGGCAACGAAAAATCCGTAAACAAGGTTATGAACCAGCTTCTGGCTCTCGGTGCTCAGGTTATCTACAACGAAATAGCTGACGTTCACGCATCAGGCCACGCCTGCAGCGAGGAGCTCAGGCTCATGCATACTCTGCTTAAGCCCAAGTACTTCATGCCTGTGCACGGTGAATACAAGCACCTGCTGGCCCACGGCAAGATAGCCCAGGAGCTGGGTCTGCCTCAGGAAAATATTTTCATAGGAAAGAATGGCTGCATAGTAGAAATCGGAGGAGAAAACGCTCCAAAAATCAGCTATGATGCTGTGACCTCAGGAAATATAATGGTGGACGGCCTTGGCGTTGGCGATGTAGGCGCCGTTGTGCTCAACGAAAGGCGCGGCCTTGCTGAAGCAGGCCTCATCTGCGTTACCGTTGTCTACGACATGGCTACGGATGAGCTCCTTGCTGGTCCTGAGATCCACACCAGAGGCTTTACCTATGTAAAGGAATACGGAGACCTGCTGAAGGGCACAAGAGAGGCCACTGTGGCGGCTCTGAGGGTCGCATATCAGAACAATATCACCGGCATACAGGAGCTCAGAAATGTGTGCAAGCACGCAGTGCAGAAGTATGTGGCTGAGACCATGGACAGATATCCGGTGGTGCTTCCCATCGTAATGAAGATTTAAGGAGGAATAATATGCAGAATGTATATGATATTGCTCACGATCTGGTAAGATCGCTCAAGGAGTCAGATCAGTATAAGAATCTTGAGGCTGCAAGGGCTCAGCTCAACGCCAATCCGGAGCTCAAGAATATGCTTTCGGATTTCCAGGAGAAAAGCCAGAACTTCCAGATGCTCATGATGAGCGGCCAGGAGATCCCCGAAGACCTTCAGCAGCAGCTGCAGCAGCTTTCTGGAATAGTTATGGCCGACCCCACAGCAGCCAATTATCTTCAGTGCCAGATGACCCTGTCAACTATAGTTCAGGAGCTTGTGGGCATTATTGCGGATGTCTTTAAGGAAGAATAAATGATGAATAAATATACAGAACGCATCAATAAACTCAGAAAGCTTATGGCGGAGAACGGCCTTGAGGCCTTCTATATCTGCCAGGTGAACAATGTTTCTTATTACACAGGAAAGCACGGCAACGACTGCAGCCTGTATATCACGCAGGATGAGGCCTGGATCATCACCGATTTCCGTTACGAGGAGATGGCTCAGAGCCTTACATGGCTTCAGTTTTATGAGACAGCCCTGGGTCACAGCCTTATGGACTTCCTCAAGAGCAGGAAGGAAAAGGTCCTTGGCATAGAGCGCAACGGGCTTTCCCTTGACATGTACTTCAGGTTCAATGAGGAGCTAAGCTTTGAGCTCAAGCCCGTTATCGGTCTTACGGAAAAGCTTCGCCAGATAAAGGATGCGGAGGAGCTGGAGAATATCGCAAGGGCGGAAGCCATAGGCGACGCAGCCTTTACCCATATTCTTAAGTATCTGAAGCCGGGTGTCACCGAGAAGGAGGTGGCGGCTGAGATCGAATACGCCATGAGGCAGAACGGTGCAGACGGCCTGAGCTTTACCACCATTGCTGTTTCCGGAAAGAACAGCTCCAGTCCCCACGGTGTTCCTACGGACAAAAAGCTGGAAAACGGCGATTTCGTGACCATGGACTACGGCTGTCTCTACAATCTCTACTGCTCCGACATGACAAGGACCGTGGCCATAGGCCATGCAACTGAGGAGATGCGGAAGATCTACGACATAGTCTATAAGGCTCAGACCACTGCCTG
>JAEEPD010000087.1 GCA_016284575.1 Bacillota bacterium
TCTCCGCCAGGGGCTGCTGAAAATTGTTTTCGAAAAAATTGACCTGCTGCATCTTAAAGCCTCTCAGATGTGACCAAATGTTCTTTTTTATTATACATCCTCCGGGCTGCTTTATCAAGCCATCATCCCTAATATTGCAGGCAGGAGCGCCTGAAACCTGCCTTGGAGCTCCCTTTGCAGCCGCGATCAGGAAGCGTACCGGGGCATACAGCTGCAATAAAAACTGCACCGGGCTATGAAGCCCGATGCAGTCAATGCCTTACTTGTGCTGCAGCTTACTCTGCAGATCCTGCGGTTTATTCCACGAAATAGATCCTGTCTGCCAGTCTTTCCTTAGGGGCAGCCTTTTCACCTGCTCTGTAGCCCACGATGAGGTTGCCGATGCCTTCCCATTCGCCCTCGATGCCGAGCTGCTTAAGAAGAGCCTTGCCCTCCTCGGATTCGAGCTCCTGCTTGGCCCTGTGGATCCAGCAGTTGCCAAGATCCAGGGCATCAGCTGCCAGCATCATGTTGCCCAGCACCAGGCTTCCGTCGTAGATATGCGTAGCCACCTCTTTGTTGCCAAGGACCACAGCCACTGCGGGAGCACCATAGAAGGGAGTCGCATCAGCGGGCATTCCCAAAGCCTTGCGGTTCAGATCCTCCAGCTTGTCTCTCAGCTCCTTGTTGGTCACGAAAATGACCTTTACGCCCTGCTTGTTGCTGCCGCTTGCAGCATAGATACCAGCCTCAGCGATCTTCTCCAGCAGCTCCTTAGAAGGCATCTCCGGAGTATAGCTTCTGCAGCTTGTTCTGTTCTTTAAGAATTCCAGCTTGTCGTTCATGTTAAACCTCCATTCTGTAAAGAGAAATACTTTCGTATAAATTATACTATCACCTCCTACCCCGTGCAAGCCCTCAGCCCTCTTCTTAATATGATGTATAACGCCCTGTTTCAGTCATATTTTTTTGTGCATACAGCTCTTTATTATGATAAAATTAATTGTTACTTGATAGCAACCGGCGCGGCAGGCATTTCGGACAGCGCACCGGTACAAATAGAAAGGAAATACTATGGCTGACGATAACAGACCAAGGCAAAGAGAAAAAAACGTGACAGGGCCAGGCAAGGGCGTCTATAAAAGAGGCGACGGGCTTGGGACCGGTCCTGTGGGAAGCGGCAGCGGAATGCCTGGAGGCGGCCAGGAGGGCCCCGGCAGGCAGACCACCAGATCAGGCGGCGGCTTCAAAATGCCCCTCATAATTGCCATAATCGTGGCGATGCTGGGCGGAGGAGGCGCCCTTTCAGGGCTCTTTGGGGTAAACGACACAACGCCCCAGCCCCAGCAGAATGAAAAGGGCAGCTACACAGTCCACAGCTTAAACGAGCTGGTCCAGCTGATGAATATGTTCAGCACTCCCGGAAGCGCCAGCTCCACCAGCGGCTCCGGCAGCGGCTACTATTACAGCGGCAGCACCGGCAGCGGTCAGACGGCAAAGCCTCAGGCAGCCACTCAGAACAGCTGGAGCCAGAACCCCAACACAGGCAGCACGCTGAACACAAATGTGGCCAGCGGCGCCAGAAGCAAATACACAAAGCTCAAGGGCAACGGCAAGGACAGTGTCACTGTAATGATATGGATGTGCGGTGCGGATCTGGAATCCAAGTCCGGCATGGCCACCAACGACCTTCAGGAAATGGCCAGCGCCACCATATCAGACAAGATGAATATCATAGTCTGCACCGGCGGCGCCAGGACCTGGCACATACAGGGAATTTCGAACAGGGTCCATCAGGTGTATCAGGTAAAGACCGGCGAGCTCAACCGCCTGGTTGACGACTACGGCAGCGGCTCCATGACTGATCCGAACAACCTGGAGGAGTTCATCAAGCTCTGCGCCAAGAACTTCCCTGCTGACAGAAACATACTGATCTTCTGGGACCACGGCAGCGGCACGGTCAAGGGCTACGGCTACGATGAGCTGAACCAGCGCTCCGGCCAGATGTCCCTGGCCGGCATCAACTCCGCTCTTAAGAACGCAGGCATCAAGTTCGACATGATAGGCTTCGATACCTGCCTCATGGCAACTGCGGAAAATGCCCTGATGCTCAGCAATTACGCAGACTACATGGTAGCTTCCGAGGAAACGGAGCCGGGCATCGGCTGGTATTACACCAACTGGCTGTCCCTGCTCTCCAAAAACAGCTCCACCCCCACCATTCAGGTAGGAAAGCAGATCTGCGACGATTTCACCAGTGAATGCAACAGGCTGTGCAGAGGCCAGAAGACCACCCTCTCCGTGGTGGACCTGGCAGAGCTCTCGGGCTCCATGAAGTCGGCCTTCGCAGACTTCTCCACCAGCACCAGCAAGCTGATCTCGGGCAGCAACTACAAGGCGGTTTCCAATGCCAGAAGCATGACCCGCGAGTTTGCCCCCTCACCCATCGACCAGATCGACCTGGTGCACTTCGCCAACAATCTTGGCACCGCGGAATCCAAAGCCCTGTCCAAAGCCCTGCTCTCTGCCATCAAATACAACAGGACATCCAATATAAGCAATGCCTACGGACTTTCCATCTATTTCCCCTACCAGGCCAGCAAGTCCTATGTGAATGCAGCTGTAAACCTCTACGACGGCATCGGACTGGATGACGAATACAGCAAGTGCATCAAGAACTTCGCAGGCATGGCGGCCGGCGGACAGGCGGTCTCCGGCGGCGGTCAGGTGAACAGCCCCTATCAGGTGCTCTCCGGAAACGGCAACTCCTACACCGGAGGCTACAGCGCCGGCGGCTACGGCGGCAGCAGCTCCCAGGATGTGCTCCAGCTTCTGAACCTCTTCATGGGAGGCGGAGCCCAGACCCAGCAGAGCGCACCCTCCTACAGCAGCGGCTACAGCAGCAGCCCCATGGAGTCTCTGGCGGGAGCCCTGCTCTCCACCCTGCTCACAGGCCGCTCTGCACCCGTTGAGGACACCGCCCGCTACATAGCCGATAACAGCTTCGATGCCAGCCAGCTGGAGTGGAAGCTCTACGAGGACGGTTACTTCAGAGTGGTCATGGATCAGACCAACTGGGACCTGGTCCAGGGCCTGGACCTGAACATGTTCTACGATGACGGCGAGGGCTACATTGATCTCGGTCTCGACAACACCTGCGAGTTCGACAAGTACGGCAATCTGCTTGGCATCACAGACGGCAGCTGGATCTCCATCGATGACCAGCCTGTGGCCTACTACCACATGAGCACCTCTGAGGACAGTGACGGCAGCTACTCCATCAGCGGCTACGTTCCCGCCATGCTGAACGGTGAAAGGGCAAAAATCGTACTGGTCTTCGACACCGCTAATCCCCACGGCTACGTGGCAGGAGCCCAGATGATCTATGACGGTGACGCCGTAGAATCCAAGACCGTTGACATCCAGGCAGGCGATAAGATCGACTTCCTCTGCGACTACTACAGCTACAGCGGCAGCTATCTCGACAGCTACTACCTGGGCGAGACCCTCACAGTTCCCGCAGGCGGCGCAGAAAGCCTTAAGGTAAGCAACACCCTTATAGGCGACGGAGCTCTGGCCATGTACAGATTCACAGACATCTACGGCCAGTACTACTGGACCGAGGCCGTACCCTCCGCCGAATAGACCTTTCAAAGCATCATAAAACCCCTGCTTTTCAGCAGGGGTTTTGTTTTGCATTGTTTTGGCTTGAAGCTCAAGCCGGATCGCAATTACTCTTCGATTGCAGCTACAACGCCGGAAGCAACGGTTCTTCCGCCTTCACGAATAGCGAAACGGAGTCCTTCTTCCATAGCGATCGGGGTGATCAGCTCGATCTTCATCTCGGTGTTGTCGCCGGGCATGCACATTTCTACGCCTTCCTTCAGGGTGATGGTGCCGGTTACGTCAGTTGTTCTGAAATAGAACTGGGGTCTGTAACCATTGAAGAAAGGAGTGTGGCGGCCGCCTTCGCTCTGCTTCAGTACGTATACCTGACCGGTGAACTTGGTGTGGGGATGAACGCTGCCGGGCTTAGCAAGAACCTGACCTCTTTCGATCTCGTTTCTCTGAACGCCACGGAGCAGAACGCCGATGTTGTCGCCAGCTTCGCCGAAGTCAAGGAGCTTACGGAACATTTCGATACCGGTAACAACTACCTTTCTCTTCTCTTCGGTAAGACCTACGATCTCAACTTCTTCGGACATCTTGATAACGCCTCTCTCTACACGGCCGGTAGCAACGGTACCACGACCAGTGATGGAGAATACGTCTTCTACAGGCATAAGGAAGGGCTTGTCGGTAGCTCTTTCGGGATCGGGAATGTATTCGTCAACAGCGTGGAGCAGATCCATAACTCTGTCTGCCCATTCGCAGTTGGGATCCTGCAGAGCCATCAGAGCGGAACCTCTGATGATAGGAGTATCGTCGCCGGGGAAATCATAAGTATCCAGCAGCTCACGAACTTCCATCTCTACCAGGTCGAGCAGCTCTTCGTCGTCAACCATGTCGCACTTGTTCAGGAATACTACGATGTAGGGTACGCCTACCTGACGGGAAAGCAGGATGTGCTCTCTGGTCTG
>JAEEPD010000088.1 GCA_016284575.1 Bacillota bacterium
TATATCTCCCTGCGGATCTGGTTGGTCTTTTCGGTATTGCGCCGTCTGTCCTCCTCGTAGAGGGCCATGACCTTCGAATAAAGATCCTGCTTTGCTGCGGGACTTTCGCCGTGCTCCTCCTTATACCAGGCCTTGAGCACGCTGTCAACGTAATTTATATTGGGATTTGAGATGCCGGAGGACTTGGCGCAGGCCTCAAGGATCTTTTCCGTGGTGAAGCCCATGTCGTCCGTCCAGGCCCTCATGCGGCGCATCTCCTCCTCAGTGGGATTGCGCTTAAAGCCCAGGGCCTTGAAGATCCTCTTGTAGAGGTCGTAGTGCCTGTCCATATCAGCCAGGTGGTCCTCCACATCCTGGGCGCTGCTGAGGCCCTTGGCCTTCCAGTCCTTGAGAATGCTGCCCACGTAGCTGTAGCGGGTGGTCTTGCCCTGGTCCACGCAGTATCTGTAGCCCGCCAGTATCATCTCCGGCTCCATGCCGTAGCTCTCCATCCAGCCTGCTATCACCACGGGCTCGTTGCCCTCCAGCAGCCTTCCGGTAAGCTTTTCCACCTTTGAATAGAGCTCCTGAAGAGCCTTGTTGTCCAGCCCGGCGCTTTTTGGACCGGGGGCGGAAACGGTGCCTCTTCCAAAAACCTGCTCCCTGAGGGATATGAACTCCACGTCATATTCGAAGCGGTTTTCGGGCTCGTGATACTTTTTTTCTATCAGCCCTTCCTTTTCCCAGTAGTCCCAGCAGTCCAGGACCTGGGCGGCGCTGATCCCAAGGTTTTTCGCTATGTCGTCGTTGCTCAGAGGCTGACCCAGCTGGGCGTACATCTGCGCAAGAACATAGGCCTTGACGAAATCCCCCGGGGCCTTGCTCATGTATTCAAGTATGAAAATGTTCTCCAGCTCCGTCTCATAAAGTATGTGACGGCTGGGATCCTGCTTTCTGAAACTCATTGCTTTACTTTCTGCAGATGGGTCTGCCGCCGAGGGCATCCTCTGCCCAAAGGGGCTCTTTCCCCTGCGCTACCAGACGGCGGTCACGTCCTGGGCCTCGAAATCCGCCTCGATCTTCTTGGCGTTGTTGGCAAACTTTGTGTACTTGGGGAGCCAGCTCAGGAAGATGCTGCCGGTCTCGCCGTTTCTCTGCTTGGCTATGATTACCTCGCAGATATTGTCCTTTTCCTTGTCCGAGGTCTTGTAGTAGTCCTCCCTGTGGAGGAACATTACCACGTCCGCGTCCTGCTCGATGGCGCCGGATTCGCGGATGTCGGACAGCTGCGGCCGCTTTTCCTGCCTCTGGGTATTGATTCTTGAGAGCTGGGTCAGCACTATCACCGGGCACTCCATCTCCCGTGCCAGCTGCTTGAGGTATCTGGCCAAAGCGGCCACCTCCTGCTGACGGTTCTCGCTCTTTCCGTCGGTGGCGATAAGACCGATGTAGTCGATTATTATAAGATCCAGGTGCTTCTGGGCTGTCATGCGGCGGCACTTGTTGCGGATCTCCATCACGGTGATGGAGGAATTGTCGTTGACCAGTATGTCAGCCTTGGACAGGGCTTCAGAGGCCATGTTGATGCTCTCCCAGTCCTCTGCGTCCAGATCACCCCTCATCAGCTTATAGCTGTCGACCCTGGCCTCCATGGCCAGAAGACGCATGCCGATGAGCTCCTTGGGCATTTCCAGAGAGAATATGGCAACCCTCTTGCCCTCCCTTACCGCAGCGTACTGGGCTATGTTCAGGGCGAAGGCGGTCTTTCCCATGGAGGGGCGGGCTCCCACGATTATCATATCGGAGTTCTGCATGCCGTTGAGGATGTTGTCCAGGTCCGTAAAGCCTGTCTTAAGACCCGGCAGTATGCCGCCGTTCTTCTGGCGCTCGTGGATGGTCTCCACGTTGGATGCCATGATGGTCTTAAGGTCCGTATATTCGCTGCTCTGGCGGGTCTTCGCTATGTCCAGGATGGATCTTTCAGCGTGGTCCAGCACCTGAGCGCTGTCCAGCTCCTCGTTGAAGCTTTCCTCCGTCATGGTGCCGGCGGCGCTGATTATCCTCCTCAGCATGGACTTTTCAGCCACGATGCGGGCGTACTGCACCACGTTGGCAACGGTGGGGACCGCGGTGGAAAGCATGGCAACATAGACCCTTCCGCCTACGGCTTCAAGGGTCTTGCGCCTTATGAGGTCATTTGTGACCGTCAGCACGTCCACCGGCTCGTTGTTTCTATAGAGATCCAGCATGCAGGCGTAGATCTCCTGATTGGCCTTGGAATAGAAATCCTCCGGAGTCAGTATCTCCGAAACGTCGAAAAACACCTCCGGATCCATCAGAATGGCGCCGAGAACGCTTCTTTCCGCCTCCTCGTTCTGGGGCGGGATCCGTTCATACTGTGCCATTTTCTACTCCTGGACCACTTCCAGCTTGAGCTTTGCAGAGATGTCCTGATAGAGCTTTACCATGACCTCGGCAGGGCCGAGATTCTTGATGGGACTGTCAAGGACGATCTTCTTCTTGTCGACCTCCACCAGATATTCCTTCTTGAAGGCATCGGCTATGTCCTGAGCGGTGATGGCGCCGAAGAGCTTGCCGTTTTCGCCGGCTTTGCTTACCAGCTTAAGCGCCTTGGCAGCTTCGATCTTAGCCCTCATCTCCTCGGCGACCTGTATATCCATTGCTCGCTGAGCCTCGATCTGCTTTCTCTGCTTTTCAAGAAGCGCCTTGTTTGCATCGGTGGCTTCCATGGCCAGCTTCTTGGGGAAAAGGAAGTTTCTGGCATAGCCGTCACTGGCTTTGACCATCTGGCCGGCCTTGCCCAGACCCTTAACATCCTTGAGTAAAATTACCTGCATATCCTTCACCTGTTCCTTTCGAACTAAATCCTATATCAGTTTTTCTTCTCTGAGAAGCTGGACCAGCTTCTGAATAGCCTCTTCGGGCATATCATCCAGCTGAGTTGCGGCGCTGTTCATATGGCCGCCTCCGCCCATCTTCTCCATAATAGTCTGCACATTCACCTGCCCCAGGGATCTGGCGGAAAGCATGGTCTTTGCCGTTCCTCTTCCGGCGGC
>JAEEPD010000089.1 GCA_016284575.1 Bacillota bacterium
GATCAAAAGGCTGACAGGTCAGCCCAGGGAAATGGTTTAAAATCGTCCGCAGCCATTCCTTCGGTTGATATCGACGGTTACGGTTGACAAATCCGGCATTTTAATATATCATTTTGCCGTTGACATGAAGTCAGCGGCGCAGACAAGTCTCTGCACAGCCTGAAGGCTTTGATTTACAAGGATCTCAGATCCTAACAAGCATGCACATGATATCAGAAGGTATCGTTTTTCTCTGAAGGGAAGCGATACTTTTGTTGTTTTAAGGACTCTGACAGCAGTCACCCGTGTCCGCGAAAAAGGAAAGGAAAACTATCAATGACTAACAATTCAAAAAACGTACTTAAAATGGTATATGCGGCCATCTGCCTTGCCCTTTGCATGGTCCTGCCCCTTCTTACGGCTCAGATCCCTCAGATAGGATCCATGCTCAGCCCCATGCACATTCCCGTGCTGCTCTGCGGCTTTATCGCAGGACCCTTCTGGGCTGCAGCCGTGGGCTTTATCGCTCCTCTTCTGCGCTATGCCATCTTCGGCATGCCTCCCATCATGCCCACAGGCATCGCTATGGCATTTGAGCTTCTGACTTATGGCCTGATCAGCGGACTTCTTTATAAAATGCTTCCCAAGAAGACTGCTAATATCTATGTATCCCTTATAGCAGCAATGATCTGCGGAAGAGTGGTCTGGGGCATAGTCCGCTACATCATCGCAGGAATAAACGGCGGAAGCTTTACCTTCGCAGCCTTTATGGCAGGCGCTGTTACCAATGCCATCCCCGGCATCATCCTTCACATCGTCCTTGTTCCTATCCTGGTCATCGCTCTGCAGAGAGCTAAGCTTATACCTGAAAAATAGGATGCACAGGGCCCTGACCTGACAAGATCCGCAGCAGAACGGCTCCCTTTGAAGCCGTTCTTTTTTCTTGCAATCGGAGACTGGAAATGATACTATTAACTGTATTCATTTTTATCCGATAAGGAGGCCGAAAATGGCAGAAAAGAAAGAAAAAAAGTTAGTTGCCGCAGATGAAAAGACCAAAACTGCGGCAAAAGAAGTTGAAAAGAATATGAAGCAGTCCAAGCCTGTAGGCGACAGCGCTCCTCTTCGCATCGGAGCCATCATCTGCTGGATCTTCGCACTGCTTTGCGAGGTAGGCGCATATCTGATACTTGTGGGCAAATTCAACCTCAAGTTCCTTCCCTCCATGTGGCAGATCATCATCATGCTGGTGCTGGATCTGATCCTGATCATCGTGGGCGCTTCCTTCTGGAAGAAGGCCAACCACATCAGCCCCGCATCGGAGAAGAACAAGCTCAAGTTCTGGCTGTGGAACAACATGGGCGTGCTGGTCACCGTCATCTGCTTCGTTCCCTTCCTGGTACTGCTGCTGCTCAACAAGGATCTTGACAAGAAGACCAAGGGCATACTCTGTGCCGTGGCTGTTGTAGCCATGCTTCTTGCAGGCGCAGGCAGCTACGATTACAATCCCGTCTCTGAAGAGATGCAGAAAGCAGCTGTACAGACACTGGGCGATGAGACCGTTTACTGGGCACCGTTTGGCAAGGTCTATCACACTCATAAAGACTGCCAGGCCCTGAACCAGAGCGATACTCTTACCTACGGCACTGTGGCTGAGGCCATAGCCGCAAACCGCAGCAGGCTCTGCGCCTTCTGCGCAAGGAAGGACGAGATCACAGGCGTCGCTACAGACGAATAGTACAAGGCGGAGACAGTCATGGTTTTCATAATATCCAGCAGCTGCTGAGGGAATCCCGCCAACGCATTAGGTTACTGCGAGGATTTCAATAAGGCGCAGGAGATCTGCGAAAGGCTGGGGACCTTCTGGGATATCGCCGAAGAGGCGCCGCCGGGGCTCCAGGATATAGAAGTTTCCATGAAAAAATGGCTGGAGCAGCAGTAGGGCTGCCTGGTTCAAAGCATTGAAGGAAACGCTCCCTCGGAAACGGGGGAGCGTTTTATGAATGCCGGAGGGAGAGGCAGAAGGACCCACTGGGATATATAAAAAAACGAACGGACTCGCTCAGGAAAGAATGAACGAAAAGATATCAGACATAATCAACAGCATAATAAACGCGGGTGACGAGCTGGAGCTGCTCAGTCAGCAGACAGCTTCCGATGCCCTGGCGGAGGAAGATCTTGCTGCCGCCAGGGAGCAGGAGAAGGAGCTGAAAAAGAGGCTCAAGGCTTCCTGCAGGGAGCTGATACAGGCCATCGATTTCAGAGGACCCATGCAGCAGCAGGGCAGCTATATACGTCAGTGCATGAGGGAGACCCTGGACAGCTATTTCCTTGAGCGGAATGAGACCCGCTGGGGCTCCTGGCCCATCAATTCAGCCAATATCGGTGCCTATCTGGATTCATATATCTGGCCCAGGACAGGCTGCCTTTTCATGGAAAGAGCCAGAAAGCTGGTATTCAAAAAGAAAAGGCCAAGGGACTACGTGAAGAGGCTCTTTAAGGGCGGTGCGCCTCAGGAGCTGGCAGAGATACTGGGAAGATGCAGGGGCCTGGACCACAGGTATGGACTGGATCTTGAGCAGAGAGTACAGACCAAGATCAACGAAGAAGCCGGCAGCGCGGCTGAAAAAGCCATAAAGGACGTGGTAAAGCTCTACAACAGGGAACGCATAGAGGAGCTCTTCTTCCGCAACCCCCTCTACGGGCCCATGCTGCAGGACAGGATGCTGCAAAGAGACCAGGAGAACAGGGTCAAAAACGGCCTTCTTGACAATATCCCGGAAAGCTATCCCGAGCTCTTCCCCCTGGCCAGGGCCATGTTCCGCCAGTTCGTGCTCCACATCGGCCCCACCAACAGCGGCAAGAGCTACGATGCCATGGAGGCCCTTAAGACCGCTGGAAGCGGCATCTATCTGGCTCCCTTAAGGCTTTTAGCCTTCGAAAAGTTCGAGGAGCTGAACATGGCTGAGTGCTGGTGCTCCCTTAAGACCGGGGAGGAGGAGATACAGGTCCCCAACTCCAGGGTACAGAGCTCTACAATAGAGATGCTGGACTTCACAAAGGAATACGACATCGC
>JAEEPD010000090.1 GCA_016284575.1 Bacillota bacterium
CCGTGGCAGGCCCCTCCAAGTACTCCAATTACGGTATGTATATAGGCGGGACGCTCACTATCCCCTCCGGCAGCGTAACGGGTATGAGCGGGCAGACTTTCTACGATTATGCCTCCTACGGAGCCCGCATCAACAAGATCGCCGCGTCCGGCACGGGCTGCGTGCTCGGCGCGGGCGGCAACCAGTATACTTATTACAGCTACGGACTTGCCGGCACCGTTGAAACATACGACGAAGCACAGGTGTTCGGCATCAGCGGATCAACAGCGAATTATTCAGCCTACGGCATCGACGGCACCGCCAAGGCGTATGGAGGCGTGATCGCGGGACTTTCCAGCACCTCCATGAACGCCAGCGAAGGCTTCGAAGACAGCTTCTACTGCTACCCCGGAGCCAGGGTCGTGGGACTTGCCGCGGCTTCCTCAACCTCCAACTCAAGCGGAGCCTGGAGCGTAGCGGAACTGGGCGGAACTGTAGTGCTCGCGGGACATACCAGCGCGGTATATGCTTCGGGTTCCGATCATTTCCCTGTCGGCGACTGGTGCGGATTAGACGGGTATTCCGACCCCGCAGGTACCTCCGGCAAGACGAATCTCGATCCGGAAACAGAAACATATACCAGTGTTAACGCTTACAAGCGCCTGGAGATCTCGCAGCTTGGAGAGCCGTACGATCTCTGGGTCGGAGGGGTTCACGTTCTGAGCACAAACAAGGACGATATCACTGCCGCGATCAACGCAAAACAGCCCGGCGCGGCTTCCGGTACGGCGGTCTATACTCCCGCGGCAGGAAGCGATCCGGCCAAGCTTGAACTTACCAATTTCAGCTTCAGCGGCACCGGCTTCAACCAAAGCTGGAATGACTCCTACAGGACATACAACAGCTATTCCGTCATCTACGCACCGGGGGATCTGGAGATAGTTCTGACGGGAGACAACACACTGACAGAAACGTCGGCGGAACCCGCAACCGGGCGTTCGAGCTACGGGATCTACCGTTACGTACCCTATAACGATTACGGACCCAAACCGACACTGACGATTTCCGGAAGCGGAACTCTGACGGCATACGGAGCGGACGTTACCCTTACAGAAGCCGACAAACCTAACTACACCGCCGGCATCTATATTGAAAGCCACCTGAACCTAAATGATACGGTATCGGTGACGGGCTGCGGCGGAGACGTCAATGTGGCTGCGACTCCGTGCAGCTTTGGCTGGACATTCGGAAAGGAAGTCAGATCGTTTGGCGTGTACTCGCTGGATACCACTGTGACGGAAGGCGCGAGCCTTACCGGATACGGCGGAGACATGACCCTGACGGATAATCTCGGAGACGACGGAGCCTGCAGCAGAGGTACGCTTGAAGGCGACAGCTTCGGCGTTGTTGCCACATTCAAGAATACCGCGGGAACGGTCCAGGGCACAGGCGGCAGCCTGAATGTAACATCCACATACGCAGGCACCAGCGGCCAGCGCGGAATTGAGGCTCAGACCGTAGGTATCTGGTCCGGAAGCTACAACTATACAGACTGTACATCTGACGTTGCTGGACCTTTCAGCGCAGGGGGCGGTGCTTTCACAACCAGTATACCCGAAGGAAGTACCCGCAATACTGCGGCCAGCGCCGGCCTGATGCAGTCCTACTACGGATCGTTCACATACTCCGGAGAGGATCTCACCCTGCGCGGTGATACGATGGCTATTTCTTCCAGCAGTTCAGTCAGTGCCAGCTACTCCACAACTCATACAATACTGGAGAATACCGCTAACACGCCGGCTGGCGCGACGGAGGGTACGATTACCACCGGCTCCATACCCATGAGTGACGGAACTCAGAGCTACAAGTATATCAGCATATCGAAGCCTTATCTCGTAGCTGTTACGACTCCCGCGCAAGCGTACAATGACACAAGCTACGGCGATGTCACACAGTATGTCGCCAAGGGAGGAAGCATCGATGATATCGTAATAAAGACTAATGACGGCTATTATTTCCCGACGGATTACAGCGTGACGGCCGTCAACGGCATCAGCGTGACCAGGGACAGCTATACCCAGATCACCGTTTCGGGAACTCCTACCTCGGATGCGGCCATAACTCTTCCCGATCCTCTGGCTAAGACGAAGGAAGATACTCCGGCTGCGATATTTACCGCGACCGGTGCTGACAGCGGCACGCTTACAGGCGTGACAGCGGGAATGACCTACGCGATAGATACCGGCGCTCCTGTGAGCATCACAGGCACCAGCGTTGATCTGACAGGTCTTGCACCCTGCACCATAAAGGTAATTCAGCCTTCGACGGATACAAATACCAAACTTGACAGCGATGCCCAGGAGATATCCGTGACCCGTGCCGATGCGCCCACAGCACCCAGTGCCGCAGGATGCACAAATCTGAGCGACAACGACGGCAAGATCACCGGTGTATCAGCCGCTATGGAATACAAGAAGTCCGATGTGGCAGCCTGGACGGCTGGCACCGGAAGCGACATCACAGACCTCGTGCCTGGCACCTATTACGTAAGAGTAAAGGCGGCGGGAACCGCGCTCACTTCTGACAATCAGGAACTGACAGTCGACGCCTATGTGCCCGGAACATTCGCGGTAACCGTGACACCGGGAGACAACATGACAATCGGAAGCGGCGGCGCAGCCACACAGTATGTGACCGAAGGCAACAGCATGACCGCTGTAGTCTATACCGCAAATGACGGTTATTACTTCCCCACCGATTACACCGCAGCGCCGGTGAACGGCATCAGCGTCACCAGGGACAGCTATACTCAGATCACGGTTTCCGGAATGCCTTCCGCAAATGCAGGTATTACTCTGACAGCACCTGCGGCGAAGGTCAAAGAAGCCACTCCGGCAGCGGCATTTACGGCAACAGGTACCGATACAGGCACCCTCTCGGGTGTAACGGCTGGCATGACATACGCCATCAATACAGGTGCTCCTGTAAGCATCACAGGTACCAGCGTCGACCTTACAGGTCTTTCGGCCTGCACCATCAAGGTGATTCAGCCTTCGACCGACGCGAATACCAGGGCGGACAGCGATCCTCAGGAAATCAGTGTAACAAAGGCCTCCGCACCCGCCGGCATCAGCGCAGCAGCCTGTACGGACAGCAGCGATAACGACGGAAAGATATCCGGCGTGACCACCGCTATGGAGTATATGAAGTCTGACGATACGGCATGGACCAGCGGCACAGGCAGCGACATCACAGGCCTTGTACCCGGCACCTACTACGTACGCGTTAAGGCGGCAGGCACAGCGCTCACATCAGATAACCGGACACTGACCATTGCATCCTACACGGCACCGTCCAGCGACGACGATTCCGAACCTGCTCTCGTGACAGAAATCAACACCGGCAACAGCATTACCGGATCAAACCTCGACAGATTGATCAGCAGAAATAAGACCCTTACCGTGACAGGCGAGGACGGCACAAAAGCAGTGCTCAACACAGAGGCGCTGAAGGGCATCGACAAAGCAACCTCCGGCAAAGTTACACTGACTCTGACAGACGTGACCGAGGAGCACAGGGATGAATACCCGGAGAGCACCGTTTACACGCTGACCATCACCAGCGACGGCAAGGAAGTTGATGATTTCGGAGGAGAGGTGACGCTGACCATTCCGCGCGAACTGGGTGAAAAAGAGAACCCGAGGCGCTTAAGCGTCCAGAAGGAAGGCGCGGATGGAGAGCTGCAGATGCTGGATGCCGGATACGACAGGGAGAAAGGCGAAATTACTCTAACTGACGAGGGCAGCACTGCCACATATGTTGTAACATACAAGCCGTTCCCCTTCGCAGACGTCGCAGATGAAAGCTACTACTACGACGCGGTCGACTGGGCGGATCTTGAAGGCATAACCGAGGGCACCAGCCCCACCACCTTCAGTCCGCTTGATGACGCGACCCGCGGACAGACCATCACCTTCCTCTGGAGAGCTGCCGGATGTCCGGAGCCGGCTTCAAAGGCGAACCCGTTCACCGACGTACCCGGGAACGCCTACTTCTACAAGGCTGTACTGTGGGCGCTCGAAAACGGCATCACAGACGGAACCAGCGCGGAACACTTCAGTCCAAACGCCACGGTAACGAGGGCGCAGGTGGCCACTTTCCTCTACAGGATGGGCGGCAAGGCCGAAGAAGGCGAAATGCCCTTCGTCGATGTGGAAGACGAAAGCTACTATGAAGACGCAGTACTCTGGGCCTACAAGAACGGCGTGACGGAAGGCACCTCCGCCACAAAGTTCAGCCCCGCGGATCATTGTCTGCGCGGACAGATCGTAACGTTCCTCTACAGGTACTTCAAGTAAAGTTGAAGATGTAAACAGGCGCGGGCTGCATATCAGGCGGTCCGCGCTTTTGTTATGTCCTCAGAATAACGCCTGTTGCAGCTAATGCGACTGGTCCGCAAAAGCATATAATTTCTGGTATTATTCTTATTTTCCGCGTGGTATAATTGATTTGAATTAGAGTTCATATAAAGGAGGTTCACCATGCTGAAAGTTTACGGAAGCCCCCTCTGCGGCGACTGCAGGGCGGCTGTCAGAAATTTCGACAACGACAAAGTGGAGTATGAATTCTACGATTTAGGCCAGTCCCTGAGGCGCATGGCCGAATTCCTCAAGTACAGGGACACCGAGCCGGTCTTCGAAAAATGGAAGGCCATCTATGACATCGGAATTCCCTGTATAGTGGACGAGGATACCGGCGCTGTATTCACCGACTGGGAGACCTGGCTAAAGGACAAAGGCCTGCCCGTGGTATACGAGGACGGCCCCGCCTGCAGCGTCATTTAAATACTGTTCTAAACTAATTCAAAAGAGGAGAGATCGCTATGAAATACACTTTTGCATGCAGCATGGTGAACCATGGCCTTATCGGCGGAGGACTCATTCTGGATGATGAAGCCCTCACCTACAGGACCGGAAAGCTCACCATTGAACCGCGGCTCCGCAACCTGGTGCTGCCGCTGGAGGAAATCGAATCTGTAAGCTGGAAGAACGTGGTCTTCCCCATAGCCACCTTCACCATGAAAAGCGGCGAGGAATACAGATTCATGATATTCAACCGCATGCGCTTCGAAAGAGCATACTGGGACATTATAGGGTAAACTTAAAACAATCCGGAGCATCACGCTTCGGACTGTTTTTTGACCCTTCAGGAGGCTAAGCTCTCCTCCTGGACTACTATTATATCGTCGACCCCTACCCGCAGCACCGCTGCCAGTATCACCATATTATCAAGAGTCGGCAGGCAGCTGCCATTCTGCCACTTGTATATTGACTGGGGATTCGCAAAGCCAAACACATCCTGCAGGTCCTTTACAGTCAGGCCTGCAGCGCTTCTCAGCCTTGCTATGTTCCTCCCGGTGGCGATCATATCTATGACCGGTATGCAGCTCATTTCATTTACGCTCCTGTTCCGGCGCAGAGCCGGAACAGAGCCGGCTTACGCCTTAAAGTTATATATGGGTTTTAAAATTTCGATCACATCCACGGACTCACGTACAACGTCCAGAATGTCCCCCAGGGACTTGTAGGCCATGGGGGCCTCATCTATCGTGGACTCGTTTACGGAGGTGGTGTATATCCCCTCCATGGACTGCCTGTAGGCGTCCATATCAAGAGTTTCCTTTGCCCTGGTCCTGGACATGATGCGGCCTGCGCCGTGGGGTGCGGAAAAGTTCCACTCCTGGTTGCCCTTTCCCCTTGCCAGGATGGAACCGTCCCTCATGTTGATAGGGATAAGCACCAGCTCGCCCTCGTGAGCCGCAATAGCGCCCTTTCTCAGGATCATCTCGTCCACATCGATGTAATTGTGAATGGTGTGGAAGGACTCTATAGCCGTGAGACCGGCCCTTTCCATGATGACCTCCGCCATTATCTCCCTGCTTCTTGCGGCAAAGCGCTGACAGATATCCACATCGTGGAGATAGTCCTTCAGGTACTCTCCGTACACATAGCAAAGGTCATTGGGGATGGTCGCATCCCTGGGGGTCCACTTGAGCGCCGCCAGGGCCTCCTGTATCTCGGATCTTCTGCCCTGAGCCTTGTAGCTGTCGATTATCGCCTGGCGGGCCTTTAAATACTCCTCCTTGCCCTGATTCAGCTCCATGGCAAGCCTCTGGTAGTGCTCAGCCACCTGCTTTCCAAGGTTTCTGGAGCCGGAGTGGATGACCAGATACTTGGTGCCGTCAGCCGCAGCCTCGATCTCGATGAAGTGGTTCCCGCCGCCTAAGGTCCCAAGAGACCTTTTCAGTCTGGGGATCTCCTTAAGCTCCCTGTAGCAGGCCAGACCGGTAAGATCGAAGGCCTCCTTTCTGCCCTCCCAGACATTTCTGCCGGAGGGAACAAAGTGGCAGGCCTCATCCACCCTCTCAAAATCGATATCCTTTTCTGCCAGCCTGACTGTATACATGCCGCAGCCTATATCGACGCCCACCACATTCGGAACCGCCTTATCCTTCACGGTCATGGTTGTACCCACGGTGCAGCCTATGCCTGCGTGAACGTCGGGCATGATCCTGACGCTGCAGCCCTCGGTGAAATCGTAGTCGCACATCCTTCTGATCTGCTCTATTGCCTCATCCTCGACCACCTTTGCGTAGCAAATGGCGGTCGTGCATTTTCCTTTTATCTCAAACATATTATCTCCTTTTCAATTGCCCCTGATGAAAAAGCCGCCTGTCCTCAAATGGGGCAAGCGGCCTGAACTACTCATGTATTCCTTCCCTTGGGCTGTTTCAATTGACTCCACCCAAAGGGCCTGTTCTGTCCGCTGCCTTTTCTGCGCATGTGAAACGAAGCTCTTCATGATCCTTTCCGAGCGATTCGAATCCATATGCAGCTGGGTTCAGCGAAATAGCGAACATTTTTTTCCTTTCCCGAATTTGAACGATTTTCAGTAAAAATATATCACCGCCACCGCCCAAAATCAATAAACCCGTAGTTTAAATTTATATTACTATTCCACAGGCTCGCCGTCGATCAGGACCTTGACGACGCAGGTGCTGCTGACCATGGGATCGCCGTCCGCGATCACCAGATCCGCGTCCTTGCCCACCTCCAGGGAGCCAACCCGGTCTGCGATGCCGATCTGCTTCGCAGGGTTGATGGTTATAGCCTTCAGAGCCTCAAAGGGATCCATGCCAGCCTTTACAGCAAGGCCTGCACAGAGGGGCAGATATTCCTGGGGAATGACAGGAGAATCAGTTATAATGGACACCTGGCAGCCCTTGGATGCCAGCAGGCCGGGGGTAACCCAGGACTTGTTCTGAAGCTCGAACTTGGTTGCATGGGTAAGGGTCGGCCCCACCGCCAGAGGATAGGGACAGCCCGCCAGCTTGTCCGCGATCAGATGGCCTTCGGTCACATGCTCTATGGTAAGGAGCACGTCGAATTCCTTCGCCAGCCTGATGGCGGTCAGGATATCGTTGGCCTGGTGAGCATGTATCTTCAGAGGGATCTCCTTCTTCAGCACCGGTATCATGGCCTCGCACTTGAAATCAAAGGCCGGGCGCTTGGAGATATCGTCCCCAGCAGCCTCCTTCTTTTCCAGGTATTCCTTGGCCTTGAACATCATATTCCTGATGACCGCCGCTGTGGACATACGGGCTGCGTTGCCCTTCTCCCTGTACACGCGCTTGGGGTTTTCGCCCAGGGCGCACTTCATGGCCACAGGGGTCTTGATTATCATATCGTCCACGCAGATGCCTCTGGTCTTGACGGCTATCCAGGTGCCGCCGATGGGATTTGCGCTGCCCTGACCGGTGGCCACAGAGGTGATGCCGGCCATAGCCGCATGCTTTATGGTGGGATCGAAGGGATTGAAGCTGTCCTCGGACCTCAGCTGCGGGGTGCAGGGATCTCCCGGCTCGTTGTAATCGTGGCCCTCAAAGCCAATACCCCAGCCGTCCAGGCCCAGGTGGCAGTGGGCATCGATAAAGCCAGGATAGACGCGCAGCCCTTCAGCATCGATCACCTCCTCGCCCTTCTTCGGGGCGATGGACTTGGCGATCTTCTTGATCTTACCCTCCTCTACGCGTATATCCGCCACATAGGGGTCCTTTTTTACTGCATCGTAGATCAGACCATTCTTAACGATCATGAGTTTTCCTCCTTCAAAACAGTTTACATATGAAAAGCCTGTCGGCTGACTTACACTAAAATATCACCTGCCGTAGGCGCCGCCCTCGTACTTGCCTGCGGTCACCACGGAAAAGTGGAATATGGGCCGATCGACCCGCTTTATGGAAAGCCTCATGTGGGGCAGGCCTGCGGGGATAAAGATCAGGCTGCTTTTGGTGATGCGGTGCTCCTCGCCATTGATGGTTGCGATCAGCTCCCCATGAAGGTTATAGGGGTCAGCGGGGTCGCTGCCGAAAAAGCCTATCAGCTCATCGCTGTCATGGGCATGCTCCTCGAAGACGGGATCTCGCTCCGGGACTGCGTAATACCAGGCGGTGTTCATCTGAAAGGAGCCGGGGCAGACATTGTCATCTATCCAGAGAATGCGGTTTGAGAACCTCTTGTACATTTCCCTGAACTCCGGCGTCCCGGTCTGGGGATCCTGAAGCTCCTGGATGATATATTTGCCGTATTCGCCTTCGTTGTTGTCGTAGATCATGGGATCCTCCTTTACCGCTTTCTTGGCGGAAGCGGACTGCCCTCCGGCGCTCCGTTGGGCATCATATAGGGCTGCATATTTCCGCTGTAGATAGTGTTCTGCACCTTATCTCTGAAGCCCTGAAGATATGCGGCATCGTAGTCTTCAGCCCTGCAGGCCCAGGGGTGAGGCGTCCCCTTGTCCCAATGGGCTCTGACCTTATCCAGATCATCCGCCTTCTGATGGACCGCGGAAAAGGCATTGCACCCTGCCATATCGGTATAGAGCTTGAAATATTCTATGGAATTTTCGTAGAGCCTGGCCTCGGGGAAGTTGGGCCATACGGCTGAGCCGCCCATAACACCAACGCAAAGAGCCTCTCCGTGAAGGGCCGAATTGAATATGAAGGACAGGCATCCCGCGCTGTGGCCCGGGGTGGCGATGCTCAGAAGCTTCGTATCACCCATCTTCAGGCACAGTCCGTCCTCGATCAGTATGTCGATCTTCGATGGACGGGGCTCGGAAAACGCAAATTCCGTGGGCGCCGTCTGAAGCAGATTCCAGCCCACGCGGCTCATGGCCACCATGGCATCGGGGCAGACCTCCCTCAGGAAATAGGGAACGCCGCCGTAGTGGTCGTAATGCTCGTGACTTACAACTATCAGCTTGACGGATGCGGCATCCAGCCCGACTCTGGCAAAGCTTTGAGCTATGTGGGCCGCCTCGCCGTTGTTGCTTCCGCTGTCTATCATCATGAGGCCATCCCCGGTATCGATCACCAGCACGCCCACGGCGCTGGTACCCATCCACCAGACATTGTCAAAAACCTTCAGCGGCTCTATTAGCTGAACCTCCCTGTCCTTGCGGATCTTGGAGATGGCTGGTTCCGGATTGTACGGAAGATAGGGCCTGGCCTTAGACTGGGCTGCTGCCTCCACGGGAGTTACCGGCTTAAACAGTTGATCGATCATAATAGTCCCTCCTTTGTTTTGCTTAAAAATCATTATACCATGACAAAGGCATTTATTCATTTGATTCAGATGATTTACAGAGCTGTTTCGCATGGTATAATTAACTAAAGTATATCCGATGCCGCGACAAGGAGGTAAAGCCATGCCCTATGTAGCTATCAAATCCTATCCGAAGGACGAGGAGACCAAGAAAAAGCTGGTCGAAAAGATCAATGAAGCCGTAATGGAGATCTGCCAGGTGCCCCAGCAGGCGGTGACCATCACCTACGAGGAATTCCCCAAGGAGGAATGGCAGGACAAGGTGGTCAAGGCCCAGGTGGAGCCCATCGCTGACAAGCTCTACATCAACAAAGGCGAAAAGCTCTACAAGGAGTAGTGACCTAAATACTTCAAACAAAAATGACGGGTCAGCCCCGTCATTTTGCTTTATTGGATCAGCCTATTCGAAGGTCCACTCGTGGCTCGGGAGCTCCTCCGCCAGCTTCTGCCTGGCCTTTTCCTGTCCCTCGATGGCGGCATTCATGCTCTTCTTATACATGACCTCGCCATCCCTGACCATCTCGTAAAGGTGATACTCCGCCATCTGGAAAAATTTCAGAGCCTTTTTTGCATCGGGCTTTGTACCGAGCCCCTTAAGGAACATGCGGCCAGCGCGAAGATAGATGGGTCCCGCCACATAAGGCCCAGCCTCATCCGTCATGTCCATAACGCAGCGCATGTAGATGTGGAAAGCCTCGATCTCGTTCTTCTCCACATAATACCCGTTCAGATACATGTCTCCGATTTTGTAGAGCGAGTTCAGATGGCCGTCAAAAGCCCCAAGGGCGAAGTAGTGGAAGGCCTTTTCGTAATCCTTCTCCACATTTCGGCCGTAGTAATAGCAGTAGCCCAGATTCTCCTGGGCCTGACGGCAGCCGTGCTCCGCAGCCATGTGATAATACTCAACAGCTCTGGTGAAATCCTGCTCAAAGCCCCTGTTTCCGGTATAATACTGGGCCCCGAGATCGTTCATGGCGTCCTCATCGCCCTCCTTGATACCGGTCTCATAGAGGGCGGTGATATATTCCACCACTTCCTTTGGAAATGGCGCCGGCTTGTCCAGCTCCACCATCATAGACGCGATCTCGTAAGCCGTATCCTCCCCAAAGCCCGCATCTATCCCGCTCGACAGATAGAAACAGGTTTCCGGAAACTGTTCCTCGCTTAAAATATTCAGCAGATCCTTAGCACCCTCGACAATACTATATCTATCCATATCATCCCTCCTGTTTTTACTTGTATTATACCCCATAGCATCAGAAAAAGGTCGCCCGCCGGGAGACATTTGCACGGTAAGCTCCTTGTCTGAGCCTATACTAACATATCGGTACAGCAAAAATACGTACAGGGAGGGGATCAGCATCCCCTCCCTGTACGATAAATCATACTAAAATTATTTAAACTCTACTCCAGGTATGGCCTCTATTACTTTTTCTATTGATTTACTCTGCTTGTAAAACGCAGGCAGTTTGCCTTTTCTCTTTGGATATCGTTTATATTTTTTCATGTCTTTGGTCAGCTCTACTAAAAGATCTGTAAAATATCGCTCCCAGCTGGAATATTGCTTACTATCCACAAAGCGTTCAGGAGCAGTGATCTTTTCCCATCCCGGGTCGCTGACAAGTCCCGATTTTAAAATCAGCCACTCAAAGGATTCTGGAAGAAAAATGCCTATTTTTTTCGGAAATAGTTTTTGTCGTTCCACAATGTCTCTGATTTCAGCCCCGAAGGCTGCCCCATCTGCAATGACCAATACACTTTTATCAACAATCGTTGAAAGCATCCTGTATATATTTGACTTCCCATTTGCTGAGATGCAATCCACCCCAATTGTTTCAGCCAATGCGTTATAGGCCTGATAACCTGTCCCGCTATCCTCTGTCACTATCACATCTGGATGAAAGGGTAGTTTTCCCATGACCCCTGCTTCATACATATCATGCTGCTCAAGGTAAACGCGCTTAAATTTCTTATTTTTTCTTCCTGTCAGCTCATAAATCTCACAAACACTGATCGGGAGCTGGGGTAAATATGCACGAGTAATCAATAGAAAATAATTGCTGCTATTCAATACAGTCTCAGCGAACTCCTTCGAGCGGATATAATCACTATCTTCGTCAATGATAATGACGGAATTCTCTATTGCCTCAATCTGATCTTTCCAGTTGCTGCCTCTTAGTGCTATCATGTCACAATTACAACTGATTTTTGTAGCACTGGCTTTCCCATAGCGGTTGTAGTCCTCAACCATTCCGAACAGCGTAGTCTTCCCCCTGCCGCTATCGCCGGCCAATATCGTAATCTTCCGTTTCAGCTCAAATGTATATGAATTGCGGCTGTCATGGATTCTGACGGTAATGACTCCAATCATTGATTTTCCTCCCTCAGATACTTTGCTCCGGCGTTGAGGAATTCTTCCATGTTATGGACAATTAGTTTTTTGTCATTTAGGATTCTGATTTCAAACTCACCAGGACCGAAATTTATCACATGAAATAGATTGATAGTAAAATTCTGCTCTTCGCCTAACTTCAAAATCCATTTTGCGCAATTATCTCCACAATTCGAAGCGTTGAATATTTTCCCAGGATAATGCTTCATCAACAGCAGGGTTTTCACGCCACCGGATAACTCCCGTGGACTAATTCCTCCAAGCACAGGGCTTTGTATATTATGCCCGCTGATGACTTCTGATTGATCCACTTCTGCAATCAGTGCCTTGGCAAAATCATCCGTAATCCAATCTTCCTGGTAGCTATGATTAAAAAAAACAGAAGTATTGTAAATGGCATTTTTCCTGTCACCAAAAAAAACTCTTAACACAAAATGTCACCTTCTCCCCATTTAATCTTCTCCAACAGATTCTGGAACTTGGAATATCTGTCTCTCATTAAATCTGATACTTAGATTAATTCACTAAAATAGCTTATAGCAATACATTATAATTATATCACTATTGCGAACCGATTAAAATAACGAAAAATGCTTAGTGTCGCTTTTTAGCAACATAAAAATGTACTTCTAGAATCATTTTATAGTCCTTGAGACTGGCAATTTATCCGTTGTCCCGTCTCCTCAAATAATATATAATTGATTCATCAATAATATCTTACTTAAAGGAGGTCATTTCTATGTCTGAAAAGTATGTATTTGATCGCGAAGAGCTTGCTCAGTGGACAGAGGCCAACAAAGCGGCCATGGTGGAGGAGCTCAAGAAATGGGTGTCCCATCCTTCTGTCTCCAGAGAAGACCTTGGAAAGCCCGGCGCTCCCTACGGCCCGGATGTGCGCGCCATGCTGGACTTCGCCCTTGAGCGCGGCAAGGCCTACGGCTTTGAGGCAAAGGATTTTGAGGGCTACGCAGGCTCCATCTACTACGGTGATGGCGACAGCGAGCTTGGCATAATCGCCCACATGGACGTGGTCCCCGAGGGCAGCGGCTGGATCTTCGAGCCCTATAACCCCGTGGAAAAGGACGGCTGGCTCATTGGAAGAGGCGTGGGCGACAACAAAGGCCCCGGCGTTGCAGGCCTTTACGTGCTGAAATACCTGAAGGACCACGGCATAAAGACAAAGCATAAGATCCGTCTCATACTCGGAACCTCGGAAGAGACCGGTATGCAGGACATGAAGGAATATGTAAAGAGAGGCCTCGGCCCCATCCCGACCCTGACCCTTGTGGCTGACGCGGGCTTCCCCGTATGTTTCGCCCAGAAGGGCGGCCTGAATGCAACAGGACGCTTCAGCGGCGGCAAGGACCTGGTGGACTTTGAAGCAGGCAGCGTTAGAAACGCAGTGCCCGATGCGGCAACTCTTAAGATAAAGAACCTCACAGCGGCAAAGGCTGCTGAGCTGATCGGAGATACAAGCGATTTCGATATCACCGAGGAAGGCGGCATCGTAACCATAATCGCCCGCGGAAGAGCCGGTCATGCGGCATCCCCCCAGAACTCCGACAACGCCATCACCAAGGCTGCAAGAGCCGCAGAAAAGCTGGCGGCAGCAGGCGTGGATCTTGGAGCAATTCCCGCAGTTGGCAGACTCTTTACCGATTATAACGGCGGCAGCTGCGGTCTGGGCGTAGAGGATGAGGTCAGCGGAAAGCTTACCATAAACGCAGGCGTGGTCCACACCAAGGACGGCATCTGCACCCTTGAGCTGGACAGCAGATATCCCATAAGCTTTAAGGGCGACGAGCTGGCCAAGTCCCTGGAGGAGAAGATGAATGCAGAGGGCATAGAGCTTGCTGCATTCGGCGGTTCAGACCCCTTCTATATCGATCCCCAGAGCCCGGCAGTTACCACTCTCATGGGCGTTTACAGGGACATCACAGGCGATGAGACTCCTGCCTACGCAATCGGAGGCGGCACCTACAGCAAGGCTCTTCCCAATGCCGTAACCTTCGGCCCCTCCTTCCGCAGCGGAAAGAAGCCTGAGTTCCTCCCCGAGGGACACGGCAACGCCCACGGACGCGACGAAGCCCTGAATATCGAAGACTGGATGACAGGCTTCCGCATCTACGTTGAATCCATAATCAAGCTGGATGCAATCTTAGACTAGGATCAAGCGCCACAGGGCTGCTGGATATCTTAAAATAACAGCAAAAGCGGCAGGTCAGGCCTGCCGCTTTTATTATGTGTTTGAGTCTTTTTCATCCTCCGTAAACAGCTCCACCCTGAGCTCCTCTAAAGGAAAGCGGCGGGCGCCCAGCTGCGATGCGAAGAGCTCTGCCCTGCGGCGCGCTGTCCGGCCTTCGTGGCTGCAGTCAATCAGCGTGATCGGTATTTCCCGCGACCTGCAAAAAGTCCCGAAGGCCCTGATCCTGCGTATCTCACTTCCGTTTCTGCTGCGGTCATATCTGCAGTCGGACAGAAGATAGACGCTGCAGTCCTCCCCTGTCAGCCGGTCAAGGAGATTGCCGGCCAGACCCAGTGCAGGTATCAGAGGCGTGGAGCCTCCGCCCTTAAGGCCTTCGATGCATTTGGCAGCCAGCTCGGCCGAGGACGTAAAGGGCAGGTCCAGCCTTGCCCTGCCGCCGCCATAGGATACTACGGCGACCCTCACCCGTTTTGTATATGAGTTCTGCAGCAGGGATATCACGCAGCCCTTGACCTTGGCAAAACGGTCGTCCGAAAGAGTGGATCCGCTGGTATCGATCATAAAGAGTATGTTCTGCCGGCCCCGACCTGCGAATTTCTGGTAGCGAAGATTCTCCCCGCTGATCCCATCCTTCAGGTCCATGCCCTGGGAAAGCTGAGCCTGTATGCTCCCCGGCATATGGATGCCGCCCGGACCCGGGCGCACAGTCCAGCCCACATTGTGGCCCTTTTTCATGCCAGCGCTCCGCGGACCGCTGCGGGCTTCCCGGGCCCTCTTTACCCTGCTCCTGCTGGTCTCCGGAGGCTTTACCGGGAAAGGCACTGCCGGAACATCCTTTTGGGGCAGACCGTCGTCACCGCCTGCCCCTAGGCTTTTTTTGTTATGGGTTCTCCGTTCTTTGGACCGTCTATGGCATCAGCAGATCCTTGGACCGGCTCCTCTTCCGCATCCTTTTCATCTCCGGCGGGAGCCTGCATCTCCTTCGGCTGCGCTTCTGCAGCCTTGCTCAGCATGCTCTCCGTAAGCTCCACATCCTCGAAGGGCAGCTTCTTCATTCTGTGAGGCAGAGCAAAGCGCGCGGCAAGGAGCACATCGTCCCTGCTTACTCTTTTTCGCCCGTCCAGGGCTGCAGCTGCCCGCGCAGTCCGCATTATGGCGATATCGCCTCTGTAACCATCTATTCCAAGGCTTTCGCATATCCCGGCAGCAAAATCTGCGATCTCATAGGGATAGTCCACCTCCGGGTAGAGCTCCGCCGCCCTGTGTATGCGGGCTGCCATGGCCTCCTCCTCCGGCTTCCAGGAGGCAAGAAAAGCCTCCGGATCCCGTTCAAATTCAGTCTGCCGGCTTATGAGAGTCAGCCTTTCCTCGCGGCTGAGGCTTCCGTTTATGCGCACAGAAAGCCCGAAGCGGTCCAGAAGCTGAGGCCGCAGGGTCCCCTCCTCCGGATTCATGGTCCCTATAAGCACGAAACGCGCAGGATAGCTGCGGGAGACGCCCTCCCTCTCCACGCGGCAGACACCAGTTGCCGCCGCATCCAGCAGCAGATCCACCAGAGAATCCTCCAGAAGGTTGATCTCATCCACATAGAGCATATTTCCGTCGGCCTCGGCCAGAAGTCCGGGCACGAACTCGCGCTCACCGGTCTTCATAAGAGTGCCGAGCCTGAGAGTTCCTACCACCCGGTCCTCGGTGGCATTCAGCGGAAGCTCTATCACCCTGGCATCCCCAAGCACCGCAGGAAGTCCCCTGACAGCGGTGGTTTTTGCAGTGCCACGCTCTCCGGACACCAGAACGCCCCCTATGGCGGGATGGACCGCTATAAGGCTGAGCGCAAGCTTTAGCTCCTCCTGCCCTACGATGGCAGTAAAGGGATATTGATATGCTGCTGAATTCATGGTCTTTGGCTCCTTTTCAGCTAAAAGATCAGATGTTAACCCTTCTTATTCTACTGGCCGAACCTGTTTATGCAGACCGGGGATGTATTTGATCCTCAGCTTCTGACCGACCTCATACCGTGCCGAGGGATCCAGCGCCATAGGACTCTCGATGATCTCACCCTTGTCATCTCTGTATTTCACAATTATGGTATATGAAGATTTCTGAAGATCAGGGTCATTGTTTTCATCTATCCGGCTCACGACGGCGTCGGTCTCGATACCATCCTTTTCGATCTTCCTCGCCCTTCTGACGGCGTTCACTGCAAGGACCGCGAACACCACCGCCGCGATCAAAAACAGCATCAGATCCAGATGCTGCGATGCAAATCCACTGATTCCTTCCATTAGCTCCTCCTGTTGGTTTTTCGACGCTGTTCAGCCTCGATTTGTCGAAAACATTATAGCACGGGGACAGCTGTCACGCATTGAAATTTGCGGCATAACAGACAAAGCCGGCCGCAACAGCTTACGACCGGGCCGCGAATTACGGATATATATTTTTATTACAAAAAAGCTTAGATATTAATCTCTGCAAAGGCAAAACTATCCTCGATCTGCTTCGACACTCCTTCATTCCAATAATTATAATCATCATAGTTCTTTGGGAACAGGCCATCCATCACTGGAGGATCCAGCGTTCCGTCATGCTTTACCACATATTCTATGGCGTAAGCGTACTCCCTGATAAATGCCTGCTCATACTCGCAGGATATCATAGGGCAGACGATCTGCGCGATCTGCCAGAGCAGCAGGTAAACCTTTGGCGCATCATCCGGGTCAGCCCCAAGTTTACTCAGCCAATCTCTCACATCATCGGGATACTCAGCCCATCCCTCAAATAGTTCTTCCATATAATCCGACGATTTAAGTTTACCGCACTGACCATCCTTTCTGATATAAACCAGACAGGATATCTGCTCCATTTTCATGGCCGCGATCAAAAGATTATTCAAACTCTTTGGAGCATCATTTCTGTGTGCCAGATAATTGATAAGCGAAAGACAGATATCATGTCCCTCATTCATCAATATCCTTTTTATACAACTTCGGGTAGTCGGTATTTGCCGACTATCATATATGGACTCTTTAGATAACGACATATATATGCTTCACTCTTTCCCCTCTATTGACTTAAAACGCCGGTATCACTCTGAACTCTATGCTGTTTTCCCCCAGAAACCGTTGAAATCCCCACACACCATGTTCCTGGCACAGATCCACAAATTCTTCGAATGACATCAATGAAAACAGCTTATCTGTTGCATCCTTTGATAGCGCATAGTGCACCTCACTGTCATATTCGCCGTAGACTTCAGAGTATAATCTGAGGCAACCTCCGGCTATCTCCCCCGTAAGACTGGCACCTGCATTGCTGTACAGCACAAATCTCCTGTCTTCCATGAAGTATTCTCCTTATAACATTTGAAGATCCCTGTCTTACCCGGCATCCTCCAGTCTGCAGCGAAAATGGATATTGGCGGAAAACAACGCTTCGTTTCCGGGGATGTTGACGTTCCGCTCTGCAAGAACGGTATGAACAGGCGTTCCCTGGATCAAGGGGCCGAATTCGATCTCATGACGGTCATGCACGATCTCGACCACATTCCATTCGTCTCTGGTTCCCTCATAATAAACATTTTCAAGGTTTATGCATCCCGCAAAGGTCTCCTTCTTTATCATCTTTACGCTTTTGGGGATCGTGATGTTCCTCAGGCTGCTACATCCGGCAAATGCACCTGAAGAGAGTCTTGAAATACCCGAAGGCAGGATGATGTCCGTGATGCTTTCATTTCCTGAAAATGCGTTCCTTGCTATTGCTATGACAGGTACCATCCGGCCGTATTCGTTCACAGCCATTCCGGCCACCTTTATGACTGAAGATAATTCCCCGCCAAGAGATACAAGTCCCAGAGGCAAGCGTTCAGGATGTAGCCCAAAGACTACTCTCTTATACTGAAGCTTGCCTGAAGGTTTTATATCCTTTAAAAGATCTGTGTATTCTCTGAAATTCATATTATTCACCATGTCACCATTTGAATTATATATTCCAGGATGTGACAAAAGTGGTGCATTACTGCACCACTTTTGACTTGTTTTCACATTCAGTCACTCAATTAATCTTTAAACGTCTCCGCCAGTACTGCGCTCAGGGTATCGACATATTCGGGGCGTTCTGTGTCCAGCATTTTGATGATCTCGGCCACCTTTGCAGCGCCTGCGGGTTCCAGAATGTGGCCCATGTCCACGTGGAATATATGAGATTCCCGGTAGTAGTATTCACGGAAAAATGTCTCATTACCTGCTATGTTGTCGTGATCTCCGAAAACAAAGTATGTTCCGAAAACATGCTCGTCATCGAACATTGCAAATGTGTGATCGAAGAAGAAATCCTTTGCACGCTCAAGGCGGTCCAGGAATTCATCTGTTAGCTTCGGGTGTTTTTCGGGATCTGCATCCCTGATAGCCCTGAGGTTCTTAGGGAGCGCGGGATTCACAAGGATCGTGAACGTTTCCGAATGCCTCATTGTATAGAATGCTCCAAGAGAGGATGCCACTATCACATTGTAATGGCCATCATTGATCAGCTCTGAAAGTCTGGCTTCCATCTCTGCAGGCTCAGTCACGGGAAACTCAGGCGCATCCAGCTCGTAGTCCACGCCGAGCTTATCCAGCGCCTCCATGACCAGCCTGCTGGAATGTCCGTT
>JAEEPD010000091.1 GCA_016284575.1 Bacillota bacterium
GCCTGTCCAGATGGGGAACATAGCCCCAGAGAGCTCCCACGCTTATTCCTATGGTGGCATTTACAATGGCCACCACCACACCAATGAACAGCGAGGTCCTGGTGCCGTTCCAGATGCGGGCCCACAGATCCTGTCCTATGGAATTGGTACCGAACCAGTACTGGGAATCCGGCTGGTGATTCTTATCCGTCATATCTCCCACCCAGAAGATCTCAGTGGGATCCTTCTGCCCGGGGAGATAGGGCTGGATAAGGGTGAACACCAGCAGGGTGACCAGAAGGCACAGGAAGAAAAAGGCCACCTTGTTCTTAAGAAAGGCGTTTATGGTGGATCTCCAGTAGGAATAATTGGAGTATCCGCCCATCTCCGCTTCCATTGGGTTATATTCTGCGTAAGCAAAGAGAGCTTCTTCCGAACCGTATTTTCTTATCAGTTCGCTTACGCTGTTCTCAAGCTTTTCAGTACTTTTCATCAGCGGCTCTCCTTTCCTCTTACAAGCTTTATTCTCGGGTCGCAGGCCACCATCAGAAGATCGCCCAGCAGCAGTCCGAAGATGCCCAGGAAGGAATATATCAGCACCAGTGCCTGCACCAGAGGATTATCCTGGCGTTTTATGGCAGACAGCAGCAGATTTCCCATGCCCGGTATGGAGTACAGGGATTCTATGTAGATGGAGCCCGATATGGTAAGCAGCACATTGGCGGGAATATTCTGAGTCATGGGCACCAGCGCATTCCTTATGACATGGCCGAACATAATGCCGCTTTCCTTAACGCCCTTCGCCCTGGCGAATTTCACGTAATCCTTGTTCATCTGGTCCACCATATAGCGGCGGGTCCACATGGCGTAGGATGCGGTGCCTCCAAGAGACATGCTGACTATGGGGAGTATCATGGATATGGGCTTTCTGGCGTCATAGAGTATTGGCAGCTTGAACAGCCCCGAGGCATAAAGCTGTATGAACAGGTAATAAACTGCCGCAGGAACGGCATTGATGAATACGATATACGCATTGCCCAGCTTATCCGGCCATTTTGACTTGTAAAGAGCCATGACAGCGCCTATGGGAATGCCTGCCACCAGTGCCAGGACCATGGAGGCCAGTCCGAACTTTATGGAGTATGGAGCCTTCTGACCTATCATTTTGGCGATGGACATTTTGGGACGCACGGTTATAGAGCTTCCCAGATCTCCGCGCAGCAGCTGCCCGTAAAATCTGGTGAGCTGAACTCCTATGGGATCGCGAAGACCCATGGCTACCAGCGCGGCCTCTATCTGGTCCTCATCCATTTTGTCGAATTCCTCGCCAAAATAGCCCTCCACCGGCATGAGCCTCATCAGGAAAAACACCACCGTGGCTATGATCAGAAGTGTAAGCAGAGACTGAAGCAAACGTTTTACAATGTATTTGATCATTTCGCTTCTCCGTTTTAAACTCAGAGGGCATGAAACCTTTCATGCCCTCTGTACTTTCCTTGCAGCCCCAAAAGCCCGATGATTCGGGCTGAGGGGATCTCAGTTGATTTACTTTTCAGGAACCTGATAGCTTGCGCTTTCTGTAACATAAGCTGCTCTTGCGGCTGCCCTGGCCTTGATGTAATTATCATATGCCACGTTATATTCATCCTCGCTGAGAGAATGGTCGCCGATGACAGCGAACTTGATGGAGTTTCTCGCTCCGCCGTCGCCCATCTGGCCTGTGGTAGCGGTGAAGGGCACCAGCTTGGAAGCCATGTATCCGCCGCCGGATCTGTATGCGGGGATGACCAGAGCCTCATCCAGAAGCTCCTTTTCTGCGGCTGCGAAGGCCTCATAGCGCTTGTCGAAATCGTTCTTGATGGCATCTGCCTCAAGAGCCATTTTCTCTACCTTGCCCACGCCTGCGGCAGCATCCAGATATTCCTCTGCCAGATATACCTTGCCCCAGTTCTTTCCGATGGATGCCTTAAGCACGGGGTCGAACTGGCTCATGGGATCCGCATAGTCGGGGCCCCAGCCCAGCTCCATGAAGGCCCAGTTTCCAGCATTTCTTACATCCTTATTGAAGGAGCTGCCGTTATAGGGCTCAAGGATTATGTCGATATAATCTGTGCCGAGCAGGTTCTCCAGCTGCTGTTCAAGCACCTGATAACGGGTGGAGGTGGTGGCTGACACGTTGTATGTCATCATGACCTTGATGGGGAAGCTGACGCCCTTTGCGCTGAGCTCCTCCATAGCCTTGGCCTTGTAGTCCAGAGCCTTGGCAGAGTCGAAATTGGTCAGATTCTTTGAGTACTGATCCAGGCCGGAAAGCTCTCTGTAGTCCTTTTCGCCCACGGATACAAGGTCCGCTCTGGTGAAGGTGGAGAGCACCTTCTTCTGATAGTTCCACTCATCAAGGGTGGCGGTATAGGGCTCAGGATTGAAGCCGTAGAAGAATGATTTGCGGAAGTTTTCGTTGTTGACTGCGATCTTCCAGGTGGCGGGATCGAACTTTTCATCAAAGTTAGGATCGAAGTTGAAGGCCATCCAGTAGCTCATATTTGTAAGGGGAGCGGGATGCATCTGCTGTACGAGATTGCTGTCCTTTTTCCATTCCTTTGCTATATCGTTGGAAAGGTTTACGGCATCGGTGTCCCCTCTGAGGAACAGCTCCGCGCCGTTGGAGGTAGCTTCCTTATTGTAGCGGAAGGTGGCGGTCTTGATGGTTATATCGTCCACATTCATGTAGAGCGGATTCATTTCAAGAACTCTCTCGTACTCGTAATCCCAGCTGGAGATAAAGTATGCTCCGCAGTAGAGCAGATCCTCTGCTGAGGTTCCATAGGTATCCTTATGCTCAGCCAGGAAATTGGTAGGTACGGGGAACCATACGTTATTGCCCAGCATCCTCAGGAAATATGCGCTGGGTCCGAGCAGGGTATACTGCACGGTGGTGTCATCCAGTGCCTTGATTCCCACGTGGCTGAAATCCTTGTCCTCGCCGTCGAAATATGCCTTGGCGCCAACAAGATTGTTGTAAAGAGTATTGGCAACGGTGGAGCCGTTGTCAGGATTGAGAATCCATTCAGCTGCGGTAACAAAGTCCTGAGCCTTTACCTTTTCGGCTTCCTGTCCCTTGTTATCCACCCATACTACGTCGTCTCTCAGATAGAAGGTATAGACCGTTCCGTCTGCGGAAATGGACCAGTTCTTTGCGATCCTCGGACGCAGCAGACCATATCCGTCAAAGCCGATCAGACCCTCCTGACAGTTATAGGCAAGGGTCGAAAGCGAAGTAACGGTACTGTTCAGATAGTCGATGGTCTTGAGCTCGGAATCATACAGTGCATTGTATTCCGTATACACCTTTTCCGGCTTTTCAGGCTCATCGGTATTTTTTGCTTCGTTGTTGCCGGAGCAGGCAGCAAGGCCAAGTATCATCGCCAGCACCAGCAAAATACTGATAGTCTTTTTCATAGCTTTTTCTCCTCTTGCCGGAGCACGCACGCGGGGTATTCCGCATGCCATCCGGCTCTAATTAATAAAATTTTATCAATCAAAAATCCTGTTGAGCGTTCCATTTTGGCACTTTATAGATAGCTCCTATATGAAAAATGGATATCAATGCCTTGTTTGATATACGGAAACTATAGTATAATAATGCCATGTTGGCAGAATGATCTGTTCTTTTACCAGAGACATCGTAAAAAGACAATGAAAAGGAGGCCTTACATTGGCAGATAATTCGGAATTCGGAAAGAAGCTAAGAGAGCTCAGACTGAAAAAGGATCTTACCCGTCAGCAGCTTGCGGACATGATGTATGTGTCGCCCCCGACCATATCCCGCTGGGAGACCGGCGACAGGCTGCCCGATCTGACCACCCTGGCAAGGCTGGCTGACTGCCTGGGGGTCCACCCCTACGAGCTTTTGGAAAACGCGGGGGAGCCTAATCAAAAGCCCCTCATCATAGTGGTGGAGGATGAGCTGATACTGCTGTCGGCCTGCGTGCGCATAGTCTCAAAGGCCCTGCCCCAGGCAGAGGTCAAGGGCTTTCAGAAGGCCTCGGAGGCCGTAAGCTTCGCATCATCAAACGATGTGGACCTGGCCTTTTTGGACATCGAGCTTCGCGGAGCGAACGGCATAGAGCTGGCAGGCCAGCTTCAGAGCTGCAGAAGGCGCACAAATATAGTTTTTCTAACCTCCCACGCAGAGTATATGGATGAAGCCTGGAAGCTTCACGCCAGCGGCTTTCTTCTTAAGCCCATCACCACCGACAAGCTGCAGGAGGAGCTGAAGAACCTCCGCTATCCAGTAAGAGGTCTCTCGATATGAAGAAGATCAGGCTTGAAACGGTCTCACAGGCAAGCTTTATTGGCATGCTTCTGATATTTATGATCCTGTGCGCAGCCATCGCCTTTATCGGGCAGACCCCCGACGAGCTCAATTACATCAGCAGCGAGCCGGACTACATAAACGACCTGAATGTTCAGAGATACGCTGTAAAAAACTACGCAGGCATAAAAAGGGTCTACAATTTTGTCCCCAAGGACGACCTAAGCGGCGGAACATCCCTCTGCATACATCTGAGGCATCAGTTTGCCAGCGTCTACGCAAGCGGAAAGCTCATCGCCACCGTCCAGGAGACGGAGGGCTTTGATATAGGAAGAGACCCCGGAAACCGCTGGCTCACAGTGCCCCTTACAAAGGACCTGTCTGGCAAGCTCATGAGGGTGGAGATAATATCCTACTACAGCGGCTACAAGGAGCCGGAGATGCTGATCACCCACCGGGACCAGCTGATAACCATGATCCTTGACAAGGAGCTTCCTGTAGGCATCATGTGCATACTGGCCATTATCGAAGGACTCATACTCCTGATGGAGGGCATAGTGCTTCCTCTTAAGGGCAACAGGACCAATATCATCAGCATAGGACTCCTCTCCATGGAGCTTGGGATATGGAAGCTGTGCGGTCTTCAGATAAGCCAGATACTTCTGTACAAGGATGCGAAGAACCTTTACTACATCGGTATAATGTCGGCCTTTATGCTGCCCGGCTGCGCCATGGCCTTGCTCAGCTCGGTCATGAAGAAAAGAGCTGAAAAGGCCGTCCTCCACGTATGCATCATCCTGTCTCAGATATTCACTCTGGGAGTTTTTCTTCTTCAGCTCCTTGGAAAGCTGGAGATCCACGATATTATCCCTGTCTACCTGGGTGAATGCATTTTTATGATAGCCGTGGCTGTTATTTATATGTTCTGGTCGGGAGAGAGGAGGCTCCTGCTCCTGCCCTTTGCGGCTGCCTGCATCGCGGATATAGCAGTTTTTCACGTAAGCGGCTCCACTGTAAATGCTGTTTTCCTTTTGATCTGGATGCTTGCCTTCTCCATGATCAGCTTCAGCAGGTACATTATCCAGAGCATAAAGCGGGACGAGGAGCTGAGGGAGACCAGGATCACCGCCCTTATGAGCCAGATCAGGCCCCACTTCGTGCATAATACCCTCACCTCCGTCTATTATCTATGCGAAACAGATCCTCCCCTGGCCCAGCAGGTGCTGCTCAATTTCACCCGTTACCTTCAGGGAAACTTCAGCTCCATATCCAAAAAGGAGCCGGTGCCCTTCTCCGAGGAGATAGAGCAGACCAGGGCATATTTTGCCGTGGAGCAGGCCAGATTCCCGGGAGAGCTGGACATCAGCTACGAATTGGATTTCACAGCCTTCAAGCTGCCTCCCCTCACCCTTCAGCCCATAGTTGAAAACTCCGTAAAGCACGGGCTCGGCAAGGGCTCAGACCACATATCCATACATGTGAAGAGCGAACAGCTCGGAGGCAGCGCACGGATAACCATCGATGACGATGGGCCGGGCTTCCGCGAGGTGGATGACGGAAGGATACATACAGGGATACAGAATGTGAGAGACAGGCTGCAGCTCATGAGCAGAGGCTCTCTTGAAATAAAAAACCGCCCGGAGGGCGGTACAAGGGTGATCATATCCGTTCCGGTATAGATCTCCTATGTTTTTGTTTTTTACTGCAGGGCTTTCTGCACTCTTTCTACGGAAACCTTCAGCTCCTCTCCTGCCCTGTCAACGATAAGTCTGTCGCCGATGTTCAGGTTTTCGGACAAAATGGTCTTCGCCAGCAGGGTCTGGACGCTGTCCTGAATGTAACGCTTCATGGGACGGGCACCGTAGAGAGGATCGTAGCTGCGTTCGATGATGAACTGCTTTGCGGCCTCGGTCACTTCCATCTTCAGGGACTTTTCAGCCAGACGCTTTGCCAGAGCCTGGATCTGCAGATCAGCTATCCTGCTGATGTTGTCCTTTGTCAGCGGCTTGAACATTATCATCTCATCCAGACGGTTTAAAAACTCCGGTCTGAAGCTCTGCTGAAGCATGG
Organism: Bacillota bacterium; assembly: GCA_016284575.1. GTDB lineage: Bacteria > Bacillota > Clostridia > Peptostreptococcales > Anaerovoracaceae > RGIG2707. The sequence continues at coordinate 6,365 of JAEEPD010000091.1, forward strand.
CCATGACGGTCCTTCTGGCTTCATCCGTTATGTTTCCTGCCTCATCTATGCCCTCCAGCAGATACTGGGAGCCCAGATTTGAGGTCAGTATTATAATTGTGTTCTTAAAATCCACTGTACGGCCCTGGGAATCGGTTATCCTGCCGTCATCCAGCACCTGCAGCAGTACGTTGAAGACCTCCGGGTGAGCCTTTTCCACCTCGTCGAAGAGCACCACGCTGTAGGGGTGACGCCTTACGGCCTCGGTCAGCTGGCCGCCTTCATCGTAGCCCACATACCCCGGAGGCGCTCCGATGAGCCTGGAGACAGAAAACTTCTCCATGTACTCCGACATATCTATACGAACCATGTTCTTTTCGTCGTCGAAAAGCTCCGCAGCAAGAGCCTTGGCCAGCTCCGTCTTGCCCACGCCCGTGGGTCCGAGGAACAGGAAGGAGCCAATGGGACGGCCGGGATCCGCAATGCCGGCACGGCTCCTCAGGATGGCCTCCGCCACCTTCTTTACAGCCTCATCCTGGCCTATCACCCGCTTATGCAGCAGCTCGTCCAGATGCAGAAGCTTTTCTCTTTCGCTTTCCATGAGCTTGGAGACAGGGATGCCGGTCCACTTGGAGACGATCTCGGTTATCTCCTCCTCGTCAACTGTATCCCTGAGCAGCCTTTCTGTGCCCTGCATGTGCTCAGCCGCAGCCTGGGCATCCGCCAGCTTCTTTTCCAGAGCCGGCAGGGTCGAATAACGCAGCTTTGAAGCGGTCTCGTAGTCGTAGCGGCGCTGGGCGTCCTCTATCTGGCCGTTCACATGCTCTATATCAGCCTTGATATCCTTTATATTGTCCGCTGAGCCCTTCTCCGCATCCCAGCGGGCCCTCATGGCATCGAACTGGCTGCGCAGTGCTTCCAGCTCCTCTCTGAGCTTTTCAAGACGCTCCTGGGAAAGGCTGTCCTTTTCCTTTTTCAGAGCCATCTCTTCTATCTGGAGCTGCATTATCTTTCTCTGAAGACCATCCATCTCCGCAGGCATGGAGTCCATCTCCGTGCGGATGGAGGCGCAGGCCTCGTCCACCAGGTCTATGGCCTTATCCGGCAGGAAACGGTCGCTGATGTAGCGGTCAGAAAGGGTGGCCGCAGCCACCAGAGCCGAATCGTGGATGGTGACGCCATGATAGATCTCATAGCGCTCCTTAAGACCACGGAGTATGGATATGGTGTCCTCCACCGTGGGCTCATCCACCATGACAGGCTGAAAACGCCTCTCGAGAGCTTTGTCCTTTTCGATATATTCTCTGTATTCGTTCAGGGTGGTGGCGCCGATGCAGTGGAGCTCGCCCCTGGCCAGCATTGGCTTGAGGATATTTCCCGCATCCATGGCACCGTCAGCCTTGCCCGCGCCCACTATGGTGTGGAGCTCATCGATGAAAAGAATTATCTTTCCGTCGGATTCCTTCACCTCGTTAAGCACGGATTTGAGCCTTTCCTCGAACTCTCCTCTGAACATGGCTCCTGCTATGAGGCTGCCCATGTCAAGGCTGTAGATGGTCTTGTTTTTCAGACCTTCGGGCACATCGCCCCTCAGTATTCTCTGGGCCAGACCCTCCGCGATGGCGGTCTTGCCCACACCCGGCTCGCCTATGAGCACCGGGTTGTTTTTAGTCTTTCTCGACAGTATCCTGATGACGTTTCTTATCTCGTCATCCCTTCCGATAACAGGATCCAGCTTCTGCTCCCTGGCCCGCTGCACCAGGTCGAAGCCGTACTTTTCCAGCGGCTTTCTGTTGTCCTCCTGCTGCGGATACATTCCATTCATTCCGTTCATATTTTATTTTACCCCTTCATTTTTTAGTTTAGTTCGGGTTCCTGCCGCCGGGGACGCCTCCATCGGCCAGCACTGAAGCGCTGACGGGCTCTTCCCCTGCGTCACTCCCTCATTTGACCTTAGATAAGACCAACTCCGTTGTTTAAATGATCCACGTAAGCCCTCTCCAGGTCCCTTTCCGTATAAGCGCCGCTCAGCCAGCCCTTCATAAGCTTGTCGAACATGCTTATATATGATGAGATCTCCTTTCCCAGATCCAGCTCCCTGTAGCTTCTCCCCTTGGGAAGGGCCAGGGTGCGGATGAATCTGCCGTCCCCCATCTGGTACTGCAGGGCGCCCGCAGGATAGTAATCCGCGATATAGGCATCCTCAAGGCGCTTCCACATCATGAAGAACTGGGCCATCGCCGTCAGCAGGGACTGGGACTGGGTGCGGAAATTGACCGTCAGCTCTCCTATGCTGTCCCCGGGGCTTCTGTAAAGCTGCACCTGATAGCGCACCGTTGGCCTGTACTTGTACTGCAGGCTGCTCTTCATGGACATGGACAGCTGATTGGGACTGAAAAACGGCACCATATCCGTGGTGCTTCCTATCAGCTCCTCCAGCTTTCTGAAAATGCCCTCGATCTCCTTTTCGGGAGTGCTCACAGAAACATAGTCTGCAAGTATCTGATTCACCAGGTTAGAACGGTTGGTACCGGTCCTGGCAGCCAGCTTGTCGATCTCCGCCACCACCTCGTCCATCAGCATCAGACTGTATAAGCTCTTTTCCATAAAACAGCCTCCTCTCCTTTGTATTTCGAAATAATTGTAGCGCAATATACTGAACTCGTCAAGTGATTTATATAAATTAATTCTCAAATTTAATGCAACACAAAACCCGGCCATGCCTGACCGGGCTGTGAATGATTGTGGATTATTTGCTTTGACGCCTACAGAATGTCAGAGACCAGTCTGCTGATGGATTCTTTAAAACGTATCCAAAGGGACCTGTTCCTGTAGCCCTCTATGCTCAGCTCCACTGAGTCCTTTATATCTCTGTCGAAGGCTGCCTCAAGATCTGAAGCAACCCTGCTGTCGTACATTACCGCATTGCATTCGAAATTGAGACTAAAGCTCCTCTTGTCGAAATTGGCGGAGCCCACGGAGCTCACCTCGCCGTCCGCCGCGATGGTCTTGGCGTGGAGGAAGCCCTTGTTGTAAATGTAGACCTTGACTCCAGAATCCAGCAGGGCGCCGCAGTTGTAATAGGTGACCCAGTAGACGAAGGGGTGGTCCGGTTGATTCGGTATCATCATGCGGACATCGATGCCTGACAGGGCTGCTGACTTCAGAGCCTCGAAAATGCTGTCATCCGGTATGAAATAAGGCGTCTGTATGCGTATGCTCTTTTTTGCGTCGTTGATTATCTTAAGATAGGCCTGCTTTATCTCCGTGGAGGGCGCATCGGGACCGCAGGAAAGGATCTGCACGCCCACATTGCCCTTCTTTTCGTTTTCGTAATATATCCGGCTGGCCAGCTCGTAATCCTCCTTGGCTACATAGCGCCAGTCGAGAAGAAAACGCGCCTCCATGTCCTCCACGCAGGGTCCGGTAAGCTTAAGATTTGTGTCCCTCCAGCCTCCGAAGCGCTCGCTCTGGCCGGTATATTCCAGAGCAATGTTGCTACCGCCGGTAAAGCAGACCTCGTGGTCCACCACGATTATCTTTCTGTGGTTTCTGTAGTTGATGTTCGGGTTGATCCTGAAAAGCCTTATGGGGAAGAAGAAGGCCACCTTGCCCCCTGCCTCCTCCAGAGTTCTGAAGTAGCTGCGGTTCATGAGCCGGCTTCCGAAGGAATCCAGAAGCAGCCTGACCTCTACGCCCTCCTTCGCCTTTTTGGTCAGGATATTCATGAACTTAACGCCGACCTCGTCCGGCTTCATGATGAACATATCCACGTTAATCGTGGTTTTTGCGTCCTCCAGAGCATAGAAAACATCTCTGAAGTAATCTCTGCCGTTCATATAGAGCCTTACATCGTTCTCCTGACTGAGGAAGGCATTGGAATAATGCTGATTCAGCTTTATAAGGGACTGCCACTTCTTTTCGATGTCGTTCACATAGCGGAACTTCGAATCGTCCATCTCCCTGATCTGAGAGCCCAGAGTCTTGCGTATGCGCTTTTCCTCGTTGCGGGTCAGCTTGAAGATCTTCTGGCGGGCGATGTTCTGGGAAAGGATAAGATACAGAACAAGCCCTACACCGGGGAGGGTGTAGAGCACCATAAGCCAGGCAAGAGTCGCGGTCGGATTCTTGTGTTCCCGGAAGATTATGGCCAGCGAGATCAGGAAGTTCAGCAGATATATCAGCGAGACGATTCCTTCAATGCTGGGAAGTATTTGTGGCATATTCTGTGACATTTCGTCCTTTCTTAGCCTTGCGCCGGGCTACAGCAGCAGGTACCAGCCCTGAACGCCGAATATATTCATTATCCCGCTGATTATGATGCTCAAAGGCCTGCTCAGAAGCATGCTGGGGATCCCGAAGAAGATCATGGCCATCAGTATCCAGCGGCTGTTGAAGTATACGAAATTATAGAACCCGGATCCACGGAGGTTGAAGACATCGCAGACCACGCCAAAGCCGTCCAGGGGAGGCACAGGCAGCAGGTTGAAGAGCATAAGAGACACATTCACCACCGCTATCTGCATCAGCACCCTGCCAAGGGCGTTGCCAAGGACATTGCTGTAGAGGAAGCCCGGCAGAAGCCTTGTGATGACGCCAAGGATAAGTCCGACGGCCACAGCCAGGAGGAAGTTCATGGTTATTCCCGCAAGGCCCACGAGTATCATGTCCCTTCTGCGGCTCCTGAAGTTTCTGGGGTCTATGCGCACTGGCTGCCCCCAGCCGAAGTGGATCAGAAGCAGGCAGGCCAGGCCTATGGGGTCTATGTGAGCCCTGGGATCAAGGGTAACTCTGCCCTGATAAAGAGGCGTATTGTCTCCGCAGAGCACTGCCACCTTGGCATGGGCGTACTCGTGGAAGCTTAGGCCTATGATGATGGCAGGAAGCATCAGAATGGTATCCACGAACCAGTCGAAGAAGCTGCCTATGCCGCCGTACATAAGGGCCCTCAAGGGACCGTTCAGCAGCATTATAAGCAGGAACATCAGCATGGTGGGATTCTGCCTCAGTCTGTACCACATTTCTCTCAAGTAGTTTCTCATAAAAGTTCTCCGTAAAGGCTGAAGGTCTGGGCTTTTACGATGCGCACAGGCACGATCTGCCCGATCAGACGCTCACCGCCTTTAAAATCAACGGTCTTGCCGAATTCGTTCTTTCCCGTCAGCATGCCGGGGTCGGTCTTGCTCTGTCCCTCGACGAGTACATCATAGATCTGATCCTGGTCAGCTGCGCTCTTATCCTCCTGGATGGCGTGCATCACATCGAGCAGCCTGTCGAAGCGCTGATGCTTTACAGCCTCCGGCACCTGCTCCGGATCCTTTGCCGCGGGAGTGCCCTCCCTCACCGAATAAAGGAAGGTGAAGGCGGAATCGTAGCGCACCTTTTCGCAGAGATCAACGGTCTCCTCAAAGTCCGCCTCGGTCTCTCCGGGAAAGCCCACGATTATATCAGTGGAGATGGCGATCTGGGGGCAGGCCGCCCTCAGCTTCTCCACAAGAGCAATATACTGCTCCTTTGTGTAGTGTCTGTTCATCTTCTGTAAAATTTCTGTGCTTCCTGACTGAACCGGCAGATGGATCTGGCGGCACAGGTGCTTAAGCTCCCCGAAGCAGGCTATCATATCGTCTGAGAGGTCCTTGGGGTGAGAGCTCATGAAGCGTATGCGCTCTATTCCGGGGATCTTGTCCACCTCCCGCAGAAGTCCCGCAAAATCCAGATGGGGCTCGTCGGTGACCCAGTTATATGAGCCTTCAATGCTTTTGGCTCTGCCGTAGGAGTTTACGTTCTGTCCCAGAAGGGTGACCTCCTTGCAGCCGTCCTGCGCAAGAGCCCGGATCTCAGCCAGAATGTCCTCCGGCCTTCTGCTGCGCTCCCTGCCCCTCGTATATGGCACTATGCAGTAGCTGCAGAAATTGTTGCAGCCCTCCATTATGTTCACATAGGACTTGAATTTGAAGGCCCTGCTCTGTGGCAGACCCTCCTCCATGGGCTTTCCGCTCTCCCAGACCTCCACCAGCATCTTCTTTTCTCTTGAGATGTTGGCGAAGAGCCTTGGAAACTCGCCGATGTTGTAGGTGCCGAACACCAGGTCCACCCATGGGTACTTGGATTTGAGCATGTCGATGATGCGCTGCTGCTGCATCATGCAGCCGCAGACGCCTACTATCATCTCCGGGTTCCTTTCGTGGGGGTTCTTAAGCTGCCCCAGCACCCCGAAGAAGCGCTTATCCGCGTTCTCCCGGACGCTGCAGGTGTTGAGAAGCACCACGTCTGCCTTTTTCGGCTCCTCCTCAAAAACATAGCCCTGGGCCTCCAGCATGCCCGCCAGGGTCTCTGAATCCCTCTCGTTCATCTGGCAGCCAAATGTAATTATGTGATAGCTCTTAGCCATTATCTACTCCGCTCCGGCCATTATCAGCCGTTGATGCTCTCAGATTTTCTGCTTCTTGTCATGAGGCTTTTTACTGCCTCCTCCGCGCTGAGCTCGCCGTGGATGAGGCGGCAGATGGCCTCTGTTATGGGCATCTCCACGCCCTGCTTTTTCGCCAGCTCCCAGGCGGCATCGGCGGTATAAAAGCCCTCCACCACCATGCCCACGGCTTCAACAGCCTCCTCGGGCTTCATGCCCTGGCCTATCAGAAGACCGCAGCGTCTGTTTCTGGAATGCTGGCTGCAGCAGGTCACTATAAGGTCTCCCATGCCGGAAAGACCTGCAAAGCTGGCGGGATCTGCTCCCAGGCTTATACCGAGCCTTGAGATCTCAGTAAGGCCTCTGGTTATCATTGCGGCCTTTGCGCTGTCGCCATAGCCAAGACCGTCGGATATGCCGGCTCCGAGGGCGATTATGTTCTTCAGGGCTCCGCCCAGCTCTATTCCCGTAAGATCAGGATTGGTATAGACCCGGAAGTTGTCGTTCATGAATATGTCCTGGACCTCTTTTGCCGCCTCGGGGTCGTCGGAGGATGCGGTGACGGAGGCAGGAAGGCGCCTTGCTATCTCCTCGGCGTGGGAGGGTCCTGAAAGGGCCACATAGGGCACATGGGGCGCTATCTCCGCAGCCACCTCTGACATGGTCTTAAGAGTGCCCCTTTCTATGCCCTTGGCCAGGTTTACGAGTATGGTGCCCGGCTCTATATAGGGCGCTGCGGCCTTCAGGACCTCCCTGAAGTGCTGGGCAGGGATGCCGAATACGGCAGCATCTGCTCCATCCAGCGCCATTTCAAGCTCGGGGCAGTAGGAAAAGTCCGGAAGCTCAACTCCCGGCAGGTATTTGCTGTTTTCGTGCTTTTCAGCCATCTCCACCAGCCGGTCCAGGTTCCTGTCCCAGATGGCCACATCATGGCCGTTTTCCGCCAGCAGCTTGGCAGCGGCAGTGCCCCAGCTTCCCGCGCCGATGACGGCCACGGTCCTGGACACAGGCCTCTCCTCAGCAGTCTGAGGCTCTATTATATTGCTTAAGATACTGTTTTCAGGCATTACTTTTCTCCTGCAGGCCTGCCAATCGCTGTGGACCGGGTTCCCCGACGGTCCGCCGGCGGCGCCTCAGGCCTGCTGTGGGTCTATATCTCTGTATTATTTATATTTGCTGAAGTCCAGCTTGGATTCGGTTCCGTCCAGTATGCGCTTTATGTTGCTTCTGTGCTTGAATATAACTATGGCAGCCATAACCAGGCCGTAGAGGGTGAAGCCCCTGAGCATGAAAAAGCTCAGAGGCGGCAGAGCGGCAGCAGCGCATACGGAGCCCAGGCTGACCATTTTTGAAATGGCCATTATAGCCAGAGCGAAAACTAAAACTATCAGCGCCATCCTCCAGTCCACCGCAAGCAGGGTCCCAAGGGCAGTGGCAACGCCCTTTCCTCCCTTGAAGCCGAAGAAGGCAGGCCAGATATGGCCTATCATGACAAAGACCGCGGCAATATAGGCTCCACCGGCTCCGGCCAGAAGGCCTCCGATCTTAACGGCTGCAACGCCCTTGAGCACATCTATGGCAAGGGTGGCTATGGCAGCCTTCTTGCCGTAATTTCTGAGCATATTTGTGGAGCCTGCGTTTCCGCTGCCCTTTTCCCGTATGTCGCCCCCCAGAGCCTTGCTGATGAGTATGGCCGGGGAAATGTCGCCCAGAAGGTAGGCGACCAAAGCGCTTAGAATAAGCTTGATCATATGTCCTCCTTGTCGCTCTTCTCCCTGAAGACGAACTTTATCGAAGTGCCCTCAAAGCCGTAAGCCTCCCGGATCTTGTTCTCCAGATAGCGCGCATAGGAGAAGTGCATTATCTTTCTGTCGTTGATGGAGAAGGAGATGAGGGGCGGCTTTACGCCTATCTGAGTGGCGAAGTATATCTTCAGCCTCTTGCCCTTGTCTGAGGGCGGGTTGTTCATGAGCATGGCATCCTGGATAAGGGCGTTCAGCTGGCCTGTGCCTATCCTCATGGCGCGGTTTTCAGCCACGGCCTTGGCAGTCCGAAGCACGGGAAGAAGCCGCTGCCCCTTCACGGCGGAGGTGAACATCACAGGAGCGTAGCTCATAAACTGCAGCTCGCCCTTGATCTTCCGCTCCATGTCCCGCATGGTGTTGGTCTCTTTGACCACCAGGTCCCACTTGTTGACCACCACGATAATGCCCTTGCCAGCCTCGTGAGCCATGCCAACGATCTTCTTGTCCTGCTCGGAGAGGCCCTCCTCCGCGTCTATGACCATCAGAGCCACGTCGCAGCGCTCGATGGCTGCAATAGCACGGATGACGCTGTATTTCTCTATGTCGTCGGTTACCTTGCTGCGGCGGCGTATGCCGGCGGTATCTATCAGCACGTACTTGTCACCCTCGAATTCGAAGGGTGTGTCGATGGAATCCCGGGTGGTGCCTGAAATATTGCTTACGATGACCCTCTCCTCGCCCACGAAGGCGTTGACTATTGAAGATTTGCCCACGTTTGGTTTGCCGATGATGGCGATCTTTATGGAGTCCTCGTCATCCTCAGCCTCCAGATCCTTGGGGAAGTGGGAGACGATAACGTCCAGCAGATCGCCCAGGCCCAGCTGATTGATGGAGGAGATGGGATAGGGCTCGCCCAGCCCCAGCTCGTAGAAATCGTAAAGATTATCCTTTACCCTGGGGTTGTCCATCTTGTTGACCACAAGTATTACGTCCCGGCCGCGGGTGCGCAGCAGATCCGCCACGTCTATGTCCGCGCTGGTGAGGCCGTCCTTACCGTCCACCATAAAGAGGGTGACGTCAGCCATGTCCATGGCGATCTCCGCCTGGGCTCTCATCTGGGCAGGAATGACCTCCTCAGATTCGGGCTCGATGCCGCCGGTATCTATCAGAAAGAAATACTTGCCGGCCCACTCAGCCTCCGCCATTATGCGGTCCCGGGTGACGCCCGGAGTATCCTCCACGATGGCCACATTTCGGCCTATTATTTTATTGAAAAAGCTGGATTTTCCCACATTCGGGCGGCCGACCACGGCCACGATGGGTTTACGCATGTCTTTTCTCCTTGTTCGCGGTCTAGCCCTTCAGAGACAATTCAAAACCCTGAAAGGCATCTTTCAGTAACAATATATTATGCCTTTTTTTACGCAGGATTTCAAGGCTTCGGGGCACATGAAATGAAAGAAAAAACTGCAGCCAGTATTTCATCGAACCCAGCTGCTTTTCGCTCTAATGCTGCCCCGTCAGCGATAACGCGTTTTATTTCAATTATGTTTTCCATGTCCGAACCTTTGTGATATAATATTTTAGTTTAATCAGGAGGTATCTTTATGAAGATCGCGCTGGTCGGAGCCGGCAAGTTCGGAACCGCAATCGTCAATGCCATGCTGGGCGGAAAAAACGAGGTCACTGTAATCGACAAGGACCCGGAGCTTATCCAGCGGATAAGCGACCGCTATGATGTTTTCACCGTGCAGGATGATGCGCTGGACATCGATATTCTTAAAGCTATAGGAATAGATAAATACGATTATCTTGTTGCAGCCACCGAAAGCGACGAGATAAACATGATAGTCTGCAAGTTCGCCAAGGAGCTGGGCTGTCCCCAGACCATAGCAAGGGTCAGGGCTCCCAGGCACATGGAGCAGATGGACTTCATCAAGAGCAACATGCGGATAGACTACGCCATCAATCCGGACCAGATCTGCGCGGAGGAGATATTCCGCTACCTGACCCAGAAGTACAGGCTCAGTGGCGGACGCCACGTGTCCGGCCAGGTGGCCATACTGGAGTGCGAGATCGAAAAGGTGCCGGGCCTTGTGGGCAAGACCTTAAGAGAGGTGGGCCCCAAGCTCCCCGAGGTGCTGATCGCTGCAGTTTCAAGAAACGGCAAGGTCATAATCCCCAACGGCTCCACCATGCTGGCTGAGGGCGACACCCTCTATCTTATCGGCGCGGAGCGCAAGGTCAACCAGCTGGGCATCCGCATCAGACTGGCGGACAACACCACAACTATCAAGAAGGTCATGATCGCCGGAGGCGGCAAGACGGGCTTTTACCTGGCCCGCATGCTGGAGGATTTCGGCGCCAGCATCAAGATCATAGAAAACGACAGGGAGCGCTGCGAATACCTTTCCCAGCAGCTGGAGAACGCTCTGGTGCTCAACGGCGATGCCACCGACACCAATCTGCTCAGGGAGGAGAATCTGGACGGCATGGACGCCTTCGTGGCCCTCACAGGCTTCGATGAAGAGAACCTGCTGCTCTCCCTCATCGCCAAGCAGCACGGTGTGGACGAGGTTGTCACCAAGATCAGCCGCACCAGCTACACTCCCCTGACCGAGACCCTGGGCGTGGATATGATCATCAACCCCATGGACATGTGCGCCACCTCCATACTGCGCTACGTGGAGAAGGACAATATAGTGCTCTTCAGTCAGGTCATCAACGGCCAGGCTGAGTTCCTGGAGATCTCAGCGGAAAAGGGCATGCCCCTTACTGAGAAGACCCTGACGGAGCTGGACATTCCCCAGGGCGTGCTGATAGCCGCCGTTCACCGCAAGGGCGAGATCATAACCCCCAGAGGCGATACCCGCATCCAGCCGGGCGACAGGGTCATAATACTTGCCATGCTCTCCAGCGCTGCGGAGCTGGAAGGCCTGCTCAAGAGGTAGCATCATGGCACTGAACAGGAAACCCATCCTAAAAGTTTTATTCGTGGTGACCGCCCTCATAGGCGGCACCATGCTCATACCCCTGCTGGTCTGTCTCATCTACAGGGAGTTTCCGGCAGCAAAAGCCTTTGCCCTCTGCGCCATCCCCATGATGGCTGTTGGCATCACAGGCGAGAGGCTCATCCCGAAGATCAATTCCAACGAGATACGCATAAGGGAGGGCTTCTTTATCGTAGGCTTTTCCTGGCTTCTGATGTCTCTTCTGGGAGCCCTGCCCTTTGTTATCGCAGGGGAGATCCCCAGCGTGGTGGACGCGTATTTTGAGATGGCCTCGGGCTTTACCACCACAGGATCCACCATACTTACGGACATCGAAGCCCTGTCCAAGGGCATGCTCTTCTGGCGCTCCTTCACCCACTGGCTGGGAGGCATGGGCATACTGGTGCTCACCATCGCCCTGCTGCCGGTGCTCGGCATTGGCGGCCAGCGCATAATGCGGGCTGAGACCACCGGTCCGACCATGGACAAGATATCCTTCACCATCAACGATTCTGCCCGCAGGCTCTACCTCACCTACGCAGGCATGACCATACTGGAGGTCCTGCTGCTCTGCCTGGGCGGCATGAGCCTCTACGACTCCCTGGTCCAAACCTTCGGCACCGTGGGCACCGGCGGCTTCTCCTGCTACGCAGACAGCGTGGGAGCCTTCCACAGCCCCTATGCGGAGTACGTCATCGGCATTTTCATGATGCTGGCAGGCATCAACTTCTCCCTGCACTACACCGCCGTCACAGGCGGAATGACCGGGCTCAAGGCTATGCTTAAGGACTCGGAGCTTCGCTTTTATGTGGGAACCATAGGCGTGTCCACCCTTTTCATCACCGTAATGCTGCTGGTAAAGAACTTCACCTCCAGCGTGGAGGAGGCCTTCCGCCTCAGCTTTTTCGAGGTCAGCTCCATCATCACCACCACAGGCTACGGCACCGCAGATTCGGATCTGTGGCCCCTCAGCGTAAAAATGCTACTGCTTCTTCTGATGCTGATGGGCGGCTGCGCTGGCTCCACCGGCGGCGGCATGAAGGTGATCCGCGTGATGATAGGTCTTAAGGCTGTAAAGAGAGCCTTTGCCCAGAGGCTGCACCCCAAGGCAGTGATGCCTGTTCGCATCGGCAGAAAGCCCATTCCCGAAAGCACCATCAGCTCTGTGATGGCCTTCATCGTCCTCTACATGCTGACCCTTGGGATAAGCATATTCATCATAAGCTTCGAGGACGTGAGCTTCATGACGGCGCTCAGCTCCGTGGTTGCCTGCGTAAGCAATATAGGCCCGGGCTTTGATGCTGTGGGCGCCACAGGAAACTTCGCCTTCTTCTCGGACTTTTCCAAGATACTGCTGTCGGTCCTTATGATAGCCGGCCGCCTGGAGCTCTTCACCATCTTCCTGCTCTTTACCCCGAGGTTCTGGAGCAGCGACAAGTAAAGCTTCATAAAATGCAAATACAAAAGCAGGCACCATCGATGCCTGCTTTTCAAATGCCTCTGTAAGGCCCGCAGCGGGCCCTCTGACGCGTTTTATTGCAGTTTTAAGGTTCCAGTACCTCTTCCTCGAAGATCTCGTCCAGGATGCTTTCCTCATCGGGCACAGGATCGTCAGTGAAGACCTCCTTGAAGATGACCTTGATGCTGGCCATCTGGGCAGCATCCGTCTTGGCCTCCCGAAGATCGTTCCGCTCAAACCATGCGCAGTCCAGGAACTCCCACAGAAAGAACCAGAAGAACAGCGCCAGGGCCTCGTAAAGAGTCTCTGTCAGCTTGCCGCCTATCATGAAGAGGATGACCGTAAACAGCAACCCGCAGACCAGAAGCACCAGGGACTTGCTGGTGTTGCGTTCCAGGTCCAGCTGGGTGTCGCCCATCTTAAGAGCATAGTAATCCGCCACCGCGTCCTCTATCTTCTGCTTTTCCCGCCTGGAGAAGTGATGTCCGCAGATCTCAAGAACTATGGGATATTCGGTGGGAACGTAGATGGCATTGCTCTCCACGAATCTTGTGAAGGGCTCGCTCAGCCACTCGTAGCCGTCAACGGAATAGGGATCGATGATATCGTAGTAGCCGCTGACATTGCAAGAAATGTAGGCAAGTCCGTTCTCAACGTAAAAATCCTTGATGTACTTGCTTACATCCACTCTTTTCTGACTGAACTGTTTTAAGTTTTGCCTGAGCCTTCGGCTCTGTTTTTTACTAGCCATTGTCTTTTATAGAATCGAGATAACGCCTTCTTGCTTCCAGGGCTCTGCTCAGCTTTTTCTGCTCGGAAAACTCCAGAGCGACGCCAATGGCAAAGCCCAGCACCGCGCCAGCAATGCTGAACACCCAGTGTCTGTTCATAAGCTGCTCCCAGAAAATGCCCACCGCAAAGCCTGTAACGCCGTAGATCCAGCGCCAGGGGGTTAGGGCCTTCCACTTAAGAAGCTGCTTTCCTTCGGGATTCTCGCCGTCATCCGCCCAGCCGAACTGCCTGAAGAACTTTTCCTCATCCTCGTTCACCACCGTAGTGTGAAGGAAAAAAAGATCCTTTCTTCTGCTGTAAGCCCAGCTCAGGAAGCCCTGAAGAGCCTCCTTTGCGATGCCGTTCTCAAGATTCTCCTTGGGGAAATCGTGCTGCAGCTCTGTCTCTCCGTATTTGATGTCACCGAAAAAGCAGAGCCTTCCCTCCAGCTCATCGCTGCCCTTTTTATAGACCTCCCAGGGCTGGGACCAGAGCTCCTCATCCGCAGGGGAAACGAGTCTGAGATGCCTTGTTCCAAATTCCATAGTCTACTCTACTTTAATGCTCTTGATGATCTGATCGTCCAGCGGGCAGTCTCTGAAGTTTGTGGGGGTGCCGACTATCCTGTCTGCGGCTTCCATGCCCTCGGTAACCTTTCCAAATGCCGCGTACTGGCCGTCAAGATGGGGCGCGTCGGCGACCATGATGAAGAACTGGGAGCCGGCGGAGTCGGGGTTCATGGCCCTTGCCATGGAGATGACGCCGCGGGTGTGCTTAAGATCGTTCTTTACGCCGTTGGCGCTGAATTCGCCCTTGATCTGGTATCCGGGGCCGCCGGTGCCGTTGCCCAGAGGGCAGCCGCCCTGGATCATGAAGCCGGGGATGACTCTGTGGAACTTGAGTCCGTCGTAGAAGCCCTTGTTTGCCAGCTTTTCAAAGTTTTCAACGGTGATGGGAGCCACGTCCTCGTAGAGCTCACCCTTCATGATGTCGCCGTTTTCCATTTCTATTGTGAATGTTTTCATGTTTATCTCCTTTATCAGAACTTGTCAGCCTGTGTTTTATCAAAGAATTTGAATGCCATGGGGTAGATGGCTATGTCAACGAAGGAAACCACTGCGTAGCGGGCGGTGCGGACCAGCATGGCTGCCATGGAGCCATTGGACAGGAACTCGCTGGAAAATGGCAGCTTCAGCACAGCGTTGAGGCCTACAAAGATGGCCAGACCGCAGACCAGGCGGATGACGCACATCACAGGTCTTCTGGTGCTTGCAAAGTTCACGTACTTTTTCTCGAAAAGGAAGCCTCCGAAAATGCCTATCATAAGACCAAGCCCGGTGAAGTAGTCGTTGCTGCTGCAGTAGAAGATGCCTGGGATGCTTACAAGAAGCAGCAGGCCGTACATTTTAGCCTCTCCGAGCCGCCCTCTGAGGAAGCAGTTGATTCCGATGATGACCGAGCCTAAAAGCCAGCCGCAGAGCACGTCCGTCACGAAGTGGACGCCCACGAAGAACCTGGAAAAGCCTATTAAAAACAGCAGAACGCAGGCCAAAGCCCAGAATTTCTTATCCTTTTTCCACACCGCCAGGGACCCGTATACCGCCGTTCCGTTGGTGGAGTGTCCGCTGGGGAAGGAAAAGCCCTGAGCCGCTATGTCGTAGATGTCCGCGTCCCCGTCCACGGGCCGCAGGCATTTGATGTCCGGGTTATCGAAATAGGGCCGCCTTCTGAGGAACACATTCTTTACCATGGGATTGAAGACCACGCCCATGGCCACGCTGGTCCCCACGAACTTGCCGAATTCCTTGTCCCAGCACCAGTATAAAAAACCGAGTATGGCGATAAGGATGACCTCTTCGCCGAAGGCTGAAAAGAAGGAGATCACAGAGGTGGCGGAGCCGCCAAGAGCCTGCTGCAGCCATTCCTGAAGTGATACTTCCCAGCCGAAATAAAATACATTGCCCATAGAGAGCCTCCTTACATAACAATTTATTTTAGCACAGCAGCCCTCGGAATAAAAGAAAAATCATACTAAAACCCGGCTCCTTGCGAAGCCGGGTCTTCTGCTGTTTAAGTATTGATTATTCGTCAAGAACAACTGTCTCGGAATCTGCAGCATTCTTTCTGATGGACTCGATGCCCTTCAGGCAGCTTGCCTTTGCCTTGTAGCCTTCGCCTCTTCCGATGATCTCGCCGTTGCCTGCCTTAAGGCGATAGCGGATCTCGCCGCCCTTATCCTTATATACCTCGAACTTGGGGTTCTTCTGGGTCTCGAAGCCCTCTACTGTCTGATCCTCAAGAGCAGCGATGGGAGCGTTCTTTGCAACGCTGGCCACACCGTTCTTGCAGGCATCCAGAGAGGTATAGGTCTCGGAAGCCTGAAGGATGACTTCGCCGTTGCCGGCCTTCAGATTGAATGTGAATTCTCCGTTCTTGGACGGTTTGATAACAAATTTGCCCATTGGTTTACCTCCTGATAAGGTCCTTAGTTAATTTGGATAATTAATTATAGCTCAAATGAGCACAAGAAGTAAAGAAAATCAGCACAAATTGTCAATATTTTTTCAATTCCTCTATAAAAGGAAGAGGTAAATAGCCATTTCCCCCACGCAGAACAGGGTGAATACTATCATTCCGCCGTTTATCCAGGAGACAGCGAAGCGCTTGCCTCGTGGGATCTCAAGGGGCGTGCCGTCGAACCTCAGCTTCTTTATGCCTGTGAGCAGGAAGATGAGTCCGAGAAGGCCCAGAACAAGGACCGCCGCATTGAATACAGCAAAGCCTATCAGGCCCGGATTCTCGGGTATGGCAGCAATAAGCTCAGCCGTATCAGCCTCAAGCAGGCTTTCGTCCAGATTCTTGGTCAGCTGCAGGGTAAGCACCGACCCCATGAAGTTGATGATCATGTGCAGCACCGCAGAATAGCGCAGTCTGCCGGTCCTGACGTAAATGTAGCCGAATACCAGGCCAAGAGCCGCCGCATAGAAGCACTGGTTGAGGTTCCCGTGGAAGAGCCCGAAGCACAGGGCGGAGAAGATCACAGCGTTCTTTTCGCCGTAGACATTCAGCCTGTCGATGAGCTGCCTCCTGAAGATATATTCCTCCACCAAAGGTCCGATGATGACCACTATCAGCACCTGCATAAACAGGGAGTCCGCGGCCAGGAGGCTCTCCAGGGGGTTGGTCTCGGAGGTCCCGATAAGCTGGTGAAGGGCATCCACCAGCATGGTGCTCAGAAGGTTCAGGCTGTACATCAGGAAGATGCAGATGCAGAAGGCCTTGAAAAGGTCTATCAGCCTGAAGGGCTGGTCCTTATAGCGCCTGGAAGGCACCCTCTTCATTATGGCCAGTCCTGCGGGAAGGCCTATGCCGTACATAGGCAGGAAGTTCATAATGTAAGCCATCCAGGGCTTTTCTGCCAGAGTCAGGGACTTTACCGCCACATAGGCAGAAAAGCCTATGCTTCCTATGGAGGCGATCACAAGAAAGCCCACCAGGCCCAGTCCTATGCTGGAGAAATCCCGTTTTGCCAGGCGAAGGTCTGTGCAGACTCCGCTGTCGGTCCTGAAGGTCCTGCCGTTGCCGGGCTCTATGAAAAGCGGCGACAGGCTGAAGAAAATGAAGCCCAGCAGGAGATTTACAGCCGCAGCGCCTGCAAGGGCCAGGTCCGGGCGGTCCATGACATAGCCCAGGATTATGATGACCACATCAGGCAGCAGACCGAAGTATATGAACATGATCTGTACCACCTGCTTGATGGTCTTGCCTGCGGATACAGGCACCGACAGGTTTATGAAGGCGCCCACCACCGTGGCGTAGATATTGAGTGTCAGTATGAAGAGCAGCCACGCTCCCGCCTGCAGGGGGTCTGCCCTGAAGATGATGGCTGCCAGAAGCATGCCGGGAAGCAGATCCAGGAGGCAGTTTACCACGCTGCCTGCAAGGGACCAGAAGAGCTTAGCCCAGCTGCTTTCGGGGATCAGCAGGAAGTAATCCATGCTGGTATCCTCCTCCAGCGGGTTGCCCATGGCTCTGAAGAACACCAGGCCTGCCAGAACCATGGCCACAGGCTCTATGCTGTTAGTCTTGCTTACGAATAGCTGGAACAGGACCAGGGCTATAGCCGCCGCCAGGTATGTGAAGGTGGTCTTGGTGAAATACCTGAGGGTACCGAAGCGGAAGCGGTTGTACATGGCCTTGTGGAAGAACACGCTGGCGCCGAAGCCGCTGTTCAGGCCGTCGCGCCTGAGCTTTTCGCTGCGGTCTTTGTCTCTCTGACGGGTGACGAAAAGCGAGGTGGTCCGCTGGTCGCTGACCTTCTCCATAAGAGCGGCCATCTCCTCGGATTTGGCCATGGCGTCCTCGTAAAAGTCCGCCTTGATGTGGTAAACGATGTATATGAGTAGGGCGGAGCCCGCAAAGAACAGCGCGGCGTAAAGCAGGGCCATTCCGTAGCTGCCTGCCACCATGGAGCCTATGAAGCCGGTGATCCAGCCCCAGAAGGGTACAAGCTTGAACCAGAGGGAGCCGAAGACCTTGACGGCAGCCTGTATGTGCACCAGGCCGCTGAGCTTCCAGTAGGCGAAGAGGCCTGCTGCGATCACAGCAAGGAAGGCATAGATGCCTGTCCTTATCCTGCTTTTATAGCCGGGGCGGCTTGCTGTCACAAGGTAAAGCAGCAGCTGTATGAGCTTGCCTGCGATAAAGCTGAGGCCAAAGCCCACGATCACGCCGATGGCTCCGGGCACGCTCATGCCCATGTTCAGGGTCAGATTCGGTATCTGTATGAACATGTATATGGTCATGAAGATGGCGGTGCCCATCTGGGTCATGAGCCTGAAAAGCAGCACCGACTGGGGCTTCATGGGCGAGGCAAAAAGCAGCGGCACGTCCGCCGGCAGGAAGATGCGGCTTCCGTTTTTATCCGCGCTGATGGCCTGGATGACCATTATCACCAGGACGATGGCTGCGGCGCCCACCTCGAACAGCTGGGAGAGCTCTACGCCAAGCTCCTTGAAGGGATAATGGTTCTCTTCCTCCAGGTATTCCTGCAGCTCCTCCGGAAGCTGGGACATGGCCTCCTCCGGTATCTGGACCTCGGTCTGCGCCGGCTCATCCGGATGCAGCTCCTCGTCCAGGTCCGCCATGGTGGCGGCAAAATAGCCGATGAGGCCGCCGATGGCCATGCATGCAACTATGAAGATAAGCACCCAGGTTTTGAAGAGCTTGCGGATCTGGTTTATGAGGCTGTGGGTTCCGTAGTAGAGAAAGAGCCTCATTTTGACGGCCTCCCAAAGCCGAAGAGATGCTTTTTGGGCGCTTCGGCTGCTTCGGCATCTTCTGAGCCGGAGCCCTCCTCGCTGTGGCTCATGTCGTCCTTGTGCAGGCCTTCGGTCACATCGAAGAAGAGCTGCTCCAGGCTTCTGCCGTCAGCATCCAGCTCGGGCTTTGTGATATTGGACATGATGCGTCCGGACTGC
>JAEEPD010000092.1 GCA_016284575.1 Bacillota bacterium
ATGAACTTGGCGCTGCCTTCGGGCTCGTCGCCGCCGGAGAAGCCGCCGGGAATGAAGATCAGCTGGCTTTCCTTTACGGCTGCGGAGAAGTCCGCCACGCTCTGCCTGATGTGCTCTGAGCTCAGGTTTCTGATGACCATGATCTGGGGATCCAGACCTGCGTCTGCCGCTGCCTTGGCGCTGTCGAATTCGCAGTTGGTGCCGGGGAAGGCGGGGATGAGGACCTTGGGCCTTGCGATCTTGATCACAAGATCGGAGCTGCCGTCCTCGGATGCCACGCTGGCGTGGGCCTTTCTCTCACCGGGCTTGCACTCGTAGCTGAAGGTCTCCACAGGAGTTTCCATGGGAGGAATATTGCAGGTGAATACGCTTTCGAGCTTTCCTTCGTAGAGGGCTTCAAGCTCGCTGCCGCTGACGGTCTCATCGCCGAACTTGAAGTTTCCGTCGGGACGGACCACGCCCAGCTTTCTTACGCTGAAGCCGCCCTCAAGGCCCTGGGCCTTCAGGAAGTCGGTCACATAGCCGCAGGCGAAATCGCCCTTGCAGTCACCCTTCATGCCGCCGCAGTCTGCCTTGGCCTTTTCGAAGTCGATCTCAAGAACGAAGGAGCCATAGCTGTAGCCGAAGAGGCCGGGAACGGTGTTCTCCTCGCAGAAATTGAAGCCATAGCCGTTGCCGATGGCCATCTTGTAGACGGCCTCCGCTATGCCGCCCATGCCGGGGGTGTAGGAGGCGACAGCCATGCCTGCTCTCTGAAGAGCGGTGACTGCCTTGAAGATCTGCAGCAGGGACTGAGCCTTGGGCAGACCCTCAGCATCCTTTTCGGGCTCTATAACAAGAGCCACATCGCCTGCGTTCTTGAACTCGGGGGATACGATATTCTGGACCTTATCGGTGGTAACAGCAAAGCTGATGAGGGTGGGGGGCACGTCCAGCTGCTCGAAGGAGCCGCTCATGGAGTCCTTGCCGCCGATGGCTGCGATCCCCAGCTCCTTCTGGGCCTTGAAGGCGCCCAGAACTGCCGCCAGGGGTTTGCCCCAGCGCCTTGGCTCAAGGCGCAGTCTTTCGAAGTATTCCTGGAAGCTCAGATAAACATCCTTGTACTCCGCGCCTGTGGCCACCAGCTTGGCTGCGGATTCCGCAACTGCCAGGTAGGCGCCGTGCCAGGGGCTGGCAGAGCTGATCCAGGGGTTGAAGCCCCAGCTCATCAGGGATACATCGGAGGTGTGGGCCTTCTCCATGGAGATCTTCTGGACCATGGCCTGGATGGGTGTGCGCTGGTACTTGCCGCCGAAGGGCATGAGCACGGTGCCGGCTCCGATGGTGGAGTCGAAGCGCTCGGAGAGGCCTCTTCTGGAGCAGGAATCCAGGCTTCCTGCCATGGCCTTAAGGTTTTCGGTGAAGCTGCCGGATACGGTCTTTTCAAAGCTTTCGGGCTTTTCGACCTCGATGTCTATGTGCTTGTCTGCGCCGTTGGTGTCGAGGAAGGCTCGGGAAATATCGACGATGGTCTTGCCGCGCCACTTCATGGTGAGTCTGGGATCTGCCTTGACCACTGCCACGGGTACGGCCTGCAGGTTTTCGCTGTCTGCCAGGCTCAGGAAGGCATCCAGGAACTGGGGCTCGATGACCACAGCCATTCTCTCCTGAGATTCGGAGATGGCAAGCTCTGTGCCGTCCAGGCCTTCGTATTTCTTGGGAACTCTGTCCAGATCGATGTCCAGACCGTCGGCAAGCTCGCCGATGGCAACGGATACGCCGCCTGCGCCGAAGTCATTGCAGCGCTTGATCATGCGGCTGGCCTCGGGATTTCTGAAGAGCCTCTGGAGCTTTCTTTCCTCGGGAGCGTTGCCCTTCTGGACCTCTGCGCCGCAGGTCTCCACGGAGTGGGAGTCGTGGGCCTTGGAGGAACCGGTGGCTCCGCCTATGCCGTCGCGGCCGGTGCTTCCGCCGAGAAGGATGACCACGTCTCCGGGCTGGGGACGCTCTCTTCTGACGTTTTCAGCAGGGGCTGCAGCTATTACAGCGCCAACCTCCATGCGCTTGGCCACGTAGCCGGGATGATAGAGCTCGTCCACGATGCCGGTGGCAAGGCCGATCTGGTTTCCGTAGGAGGAATAGCCGGCTGCTGCGGTGGTGACGATGGTCCTCTGGGGCAGCTTGCCGGGCAGGGTCTCGGTGATGGGGACCGTGGGATCCGCAGCACCGGTGAGCCTCATGGCGCCGTAAACATAGGAGCGGCCGGAGAGGGGGTCTCTTATGGCTCCGCCTATGCAGGTGGCAGCGCCGCCGAAGGGCTCTATCTCGGTGGGATGATTGTGTGTTTCGTTCTTGAAGAGGAGGAGCCAGGGCTGCTTTTCGCCGTCTGCTTCGACCTCTATCTTTACGGTGCAGGCATTGATCTCCTCGGATTCATCCAGCTTGTCCAGCATGCCCTTGGACCTGAGGTACTTGGCTGCGATGGTGCCGATGTCCATGAGGGAGATGGGCTTGGTCCTTCCCAGCTCCTTGCGGACGCCCAGGTATTCGTCAAAGCTCTCCTGAAGAGCTTCATCCTCGAATTTTACTGAATCGATGATGGTATTGAAGGTGGTATGTCTGCAGTGATCGGACCAGTAGGTGTCGATCATCTTGATCTCAGTGATGGAGGGCTCGCGGCCTTCGGACTTGAAATAATCCTGGCAGCAGATGATGTCGCCCAGGTCCATGGCAAGGCCGTTCACCTTTATGAAGTTCTGAAGCTCCTCGCGGCTCAGAGCGTTGAAGCCTTCAAGGATGGCTACGTCCGCGGGGACATCGTAGATCATCTCAAGGCTTTCGGGCAGCTCCAGGGAGGCTTCGCGGGCTTCCACGGGGTTGATGAGGTGCTTCTTGATGGCTGCCAGCTCTGCATCAGTCAGGTCTCCGTAGAGGGCGTAGACCTTGGCAGACTGGACCAGAGGCTTTTCACCCTGGGAGATGAACTGGATGCACTGGGCGGCGGAATCCGCTCTCTGGTCGAACTGACCGGGGAGGTATTCCACAGCAAATACGGTGGCGCCGGAAAGGTCCGGAGTCTCGGTGGCTATATCCAGCTGGGGCTCTGAAAATACGGTCTTTACGGCGTAATCGAAGAGCTCCTTGTCTATGTTCTGGGCGTCGTAGCGGTTGAGAATTCTAACGTCCTTAAGGCTTGTAATTCCCAGCAGGCCGTTTACCTCCGAAAGGAGGCCGCGGGCATCCTGAGCCAGTTCTTTTTTCTTTTCAACATAAATTCTGTAAACCAAAACTCTCCCTCCTTTTATTCCAGTGCCTTCAGGGCTCTCTTGCCTATGTCAGTGCGCTTGTAGGCGTTTTCAAAGCTGATCTTTTCGGTCATTGCGTAGGCTTCCTTTATGGCTTCAGGCAGACTGTCCGCTATGGCTGTGACGCCCAGTACTCTGCCTCCGTTTGTGAGAAGCTTCCCGCCTGTGAGCATGCCGTTTTCGTAAGAGGCTCCCTCCTCCAGCTTTGCTCCTGCAACGAAGGTCTGATCCAGCACCTCCGGCGCTATCTTAAGCTCAAAGCCCTTCTTGTAGGAGAGGGGGTAGCCCTCGGAAGCCATGATCACGCAGCAGGCGTTCTTTTTGCTGAAGATCACCGGGACCTCTGCCAGCCGCTCCTCTGTAACTGCCTGCATGATGGTCAGCAGGTCGCTCTCCAGAAGGGGCAGCACCACCTGGGTCTCCGGATCTCCGAAGCGGCAGTTGTATTCGATGACCTTAGGTCCGTCCTTTGTTATCATAAGGCCGAAGTAGAGGCAGCCCTTGAAGGTCCTGCCCTCGGCATTCATGGCATTGATGGTGGGCAGGAAGATCTCCTTCATGCAGCGCTCTGCCACAGCCTCGGTGTAGTAGGGGTTGGGGGCAATGGTTCCCATGCCGCCGGTGTTGAGGCCCAGGTCGTTGTCCATGGCTCTCTTGTGGTCCATGGAGGATACCATGGGCACAACCGTCTTGCCGTCGGTGAAGGAGAGGACGGATACCTCCGGGCCCTCCAGGAACTCCTCCACGACGATGTGCTCGCCGCTCTTTCCGAACTTGCCCTGCTCCATCATCTCCTTAACTGCGGTCTGGGCTTCCTCCCTGGTCTGGGCTATGATCACGCCCTTGCCAAGAGCCAGTCCGTCGGCCTTGATGACGGTGGGGATGGGGCAGCTGCTCACGTATTCCAGTGCCTTTTCGGCGCTGTCGAAGGTCTCGTAGGCAGCGGTGGGTATGCCGTATTTCTTCATCAGGTTCTTGGAAAAGACCTTGCTTCCCTCGATGATGGCGGCCTTTGCGTTGGGGCCGAAGCAGGGGATGCCAAGGGCTTCCAGGGCGTCCACGC
>JAEEPD010000093.1 GCA_016284575.1 Bacillota bacterium
AAAGGGACTGAGGATCTGAGGCTGCCGGTGATAGTCAGCGTACACGGGGGCGGCTGGGCCTACGGAGACAAGGAGCGCTATCAGTATTACTGCATGAGTCTTGCGCAGCAGGGCTTTGCGGTGGTGAATTTCACCTACAGGCTGGCGCCTGAGTTCAGCTATCCCGCCATGCTGGAGGACACCTGCACAGTCTTCGACTGGGTGCTGGACAACGCGGAGCGCTATGCCTTTGCTGCGGAGCGGGTCTTCGGCGTGGGTGATTCTGCGGGCGGCCATCTTCTGGCCCTCTACTGCTGCCTCTGCACGAACAAGGAGTACGCTGACTGCTACAGCTTCAAGCCCGAGGAGGACTTCTGCCCCACAGCCGTCGCGCTCAACTGCGGAAAATACAGCTTCGCAGCCGAGGAATTCGCTCCGGATACGCTGATGGCTGATGTTTTCGGGAGGGCACCAACCGCAGAGGAGGCTGAGCTGATGCAGGTGCTGCCCCATGTGACATCGGACTTCCCGCCGGCCTTCGTGATGACCGGCACAGCGGATTTTCTTAAGGCTGATGCCCTTGAGATGACCCAAAGGCTTGCGTCTCTTGACGTTCCCTGCATCTACAGGCTCTACGGCAGCAGCAAAAACAGGCTGGGTCACGTATTCCACTGCAACATGCGGCTGGAGGACGGAGCAAAGGCCAACAGGGACGAATGCGATTTCTTCAAGTCCTTCTGCAAATAAATACACGAAAGCATAAAAAGAGCGGCTTCCCGAAAAGGAGCCGCTTTTTTGATCATGATTATGTAGAATGCTTATACCATCTAATTCCAGCTCAAGCTGCAAAGAACCCGAAAATCAGTGAGGCAGGACGAACTGCACTGCAAGGCCTGCGGCGGCACAGACCATAAGAGCCAGGGCTTCACCGATAAAGAAGCCCTTTATGTGGAACCAGTAGTCATGGTAATCGCTGACCATATCCTCGGTCCCCTTGAATACGAAATAGGGGTCGTGGCAGAACCAGATGATATCCATCACCACCGCATCCCAGAGATTTACGATGGTCCAGAGCAGAAAGCCGTATCCGAAGGCCTGCCCGAAGGTGGTATAGCCGTTCACATAGCGCAGCAGCAGGCTCAATATGACCACGAACAGTACAACGGCACCCAGCTTGGCAGTAAGCTTGTTCTTCTGAGTCGGTATCCTGTCTTTATATTCTTCCAGTGACTTCACCCGCTCCTGAATTGCCGGCGGATAGTTATACAGGGTCTTGATGGGATCTCTGGACATGAGATACACCATCACCGTAAACAGCAGGCAGAGCACAGCGCTTTCGATTGCAATTATCATTTTCCTCACCTCAACCCAGAGGGTTCCTGCTGTTTCCGCGTACATTGGTCTCTATGATGCCGCAGACCTCTTCACCCCGCACAGCCACGTTATACGACGTAAGGTTTGCGGTGCTGCAGGCGTGGTTTGGGATGATGCGTATCCTGTCGCCTATCTTGAGGCTCGTGGGGCATTCAGCGTGAAGCTTTCCCACCTCCTCTGAAAGGCTGTAGACCGTAAGTTCCGGGTGTCCCAGGACTCTTCCGTAACCCTTTATGGAGCTGTTTCCGTGGGCGCCCTGGTCAAGCCCCAGGCACTTGGCTCCGGCGTCGCATATATACAGGTCCTCCTTCGGATGAGAGATCACCGTGGCCAGCACCGTAAGGGCGCAGTCCCGTTCCTCCGCCGCCCCGATGGACAGCTGTATCACATCGTTATAGATGTAATTCCCGGGGTGATATATATTCAGGTTTTTATCGTTTATGTTCGGAAAGAAGGTGGGAGTTGAGCCAGATGACACTATCGAAGGCTCAAAGCCCAAAGCCCGAAGAGCCCGGCAGGCTTTTTCAACTGCTTCCGCCTCCTCTATTGCACTTTTCGCTGCTTCCCCGGCATTCTGCGCCCCGTATACCTGCCCGGGATGGGTGGATATGCCGCAGAATTCAAGGTTCTCAAGATTCTTAAGGGACACAGCAAATTCCCCCGCCTGCTCAGGCCTTATGCCAAAGCGCCCGAGGCCGCAGTCGATTATAACGGTATAGCTAAGCCTGATTCCCGACTTTTTGGCAGCCCGGTCCAGAAGCTCCGCTCCTTCGCGGCTGTCGACCCTTGCAATGACCCTGCCCAGGGAAGCCAGCCTGCAGAGCCGGTCCGCCGCAGCAGAAGAGCCGATGGGATAGGCATACATTATGGGAAAAAGCCCCTCCCCGGCGAATGCCTCGCATTCATCGAGGGTGCCGCAGAGAAGCCCTGCGGCGCCGTATTTCAGCTGCAGCCTGGCCAGCTCAGTGCTCTTGTGAGTCTTGGTCATGGGCCAGATCTCCTTTCCCGCTGACCTCGCAGCCTCTGCGTAGCGCCTGAGATTGTTCTCTGCAATATCCATGTCCAGCAAAATAGCCGGAGTCCTGATTTCGTCTATATTCACAGTTTACCCCCGGGCTGCCGATAATACCGACTCAATGGCTGCATTTATATAATGCTGCCTAAATTTCTGTGGCGCGCCCCTTTTTCCTGCATTATACTACAATTAAAGCACATATTCTGAAATTTTTGCGTTGATATGGCGGAGGGAAACGATGATACAGTTTCGTTCATTCGATGACAATGGAAATCTTATCTACGGAGGAAGAGCTGATAAGGGCACCAGGGGCATGGTAAGCTCCGGCAGAGCTGAAGCCTCCTGGATAGGAAAGGAGATAATGGCGGCTGGAGGAAATGCCGTGGATGCAGCGGTGGCTGTGGCCTTCGCCCTCGGAGTCTGCGAGCCCAACGCCTCGGGCCTTGGCGGAGGCGGCTTCATGCTCCTCAGAAATGGAAGGACAGGAAAGACGGATTTTCTCGACTTCAGGGAAAGGGCTCCCATGGCGTCGGATCCCTCCATGTACGAACCGGGCGGACCCTACCCGAACTGCGACAAATTCATGCGGAACGTATTCGGCGGCACTTCCGCAGCGGTCCCGGGAGAGGTGGCGGGCCTGCTATATGCCCTTGAAAACTACGGCACCATGGACAGAAAGACCGTCATGGCCCCTGCTATAAAGCTGGCCAAGGAGGGCTATCTTATGACGCCACTCTTAAGCGGCGACATTAACAGCGTCAGAGCTCAGATGGAAAAGCACGGCAACGGCTGGGAGATCTACGGAAGAGACGGCGAGCCGCCCAAGGCCGGAACGATGATGACCAATCCCGAGCTGGCAAAAACTCTGGAGCTTATCGCTGAGGGCGGCACAGAGGTCTTCTACAGGGGCGAGATCGCAGAAAAAATAGTCCGGAAGGTCAGCGAGGACGGAGGCAGGATGACAGCAGAGGACCTGAAAGCCTTCAGGGTCAGGGTCAAAGAGCCTGTCAGAGGCAGCTACCGGGGCTATGAGATCATATCCTCTCCCACCCCATCCTCCGGCGGCACCCACGTGATCCAGATACTTAACGTGCTGGAGAACTTCGATGTGGGCGCCATGGAGATAAACAGTCCCGAGTACATCCATCTCTTCTCCGAGACCTTCAAGATGTGCTACGCAGACAGGCTGCGCTACATGGGAGACCCGGACTTTGTAAAGCTCCCGCTTAAGGGCCTCATGTCCAAGGAATACGCAAAGACCCTGGCAGCCCGCATAGACCCGGAGCGCTCCCACGCGCCGGAGTGCGGAGACCCCTGGGCTGCAGAGAGCATGTCCACCACCCATTTTTCCATAGCGGACAGCGAGGGCAATCTCGCGGCGGTCACCAGGACCGTGAACCACTATTTCGGAAGCTGCGCTGTGCCGGAGGGCACCGGCTTCTTCCTGAACGACCAGATGGCGGACTTCAGCATAGACCCTGAATCCCCCAATGCGCCTGCGGGAGGCAAGATCCCCCTCTCAAGCATGTCACCCACCTTTATCCTTAAGGACGGGAAGCCTGTTGCGGTGGTGGGAAGCCCAGGCGGCACCAGGATAATCTCCTCCGTGGTGCAGATCATCTCTAAGCTCATAGACCACGGCCTTGATCTTGAAAGCGCTGTAAACTCCCCCAGATTTGGTGACGACACTGCCGACTGCATAATCTACGAGAGCCGCATACCCAAAGAGACCATCGAAGCCCTGGAGGCCATGGGCCACAAGACAAAGGCCTATCCCCAGTGGCACCGGATAATGGGCTCTCTGAACAGCGTTATGCTGCTGCCTGACGGCAGCTTCGAAGGAGCCGCCGATCCCAGAAGAGACGGAAAGGCAGTGGGCTACTAACCCCTAAAGTCATTCGAACGAGGTCCTTGAACCAAATACAAAACAGAAAACCCGGGC
>JAEEPD010000094.1 GCA_016284575.1 Bacillota bacterium
TTTTGTTAGTGATTTGTCAAATAGAGCAAGGGGGATGATCCTGATGAACTGTGCAATAGTAGGAATCAACTGGGGCGATGAAGGCAAGGGCCGCATGGTAGACCTTCTGACGGCAGACTATGACATCGTGATCCGTTATCAGGGAGGCGGCAACGCCGGCCATACCGTGGTAAACGAATACGGCAGATTCGCTCTGCATCTGCTGCCCTCGGGGATATTCAGACCAGGTGTCGTGAACGTTCTTGGAAGCGGCGTGGCGCTGGACCCTGAAAGCCTCTGCAAAGAGATCGCAGAGGTTGAGGCGGGCGGCATAAGGATAACGCCTGAAAACCTTAAGATAAGCGACAGAGCATCGCTTCTTATGCCCTGGCACAGGGATCTGGACGAGCTGGAGGAGATGCGTCTTGCGGACAGGAAATATGGCTCCACTAAGCAGGGCATAGCGCCTTTTTATTCGGACAAATACCAGAAAAAGACGGTGATGGCAGGGGAGCTGTTCTATCCCGAGAGGCTCAGAGCCCATCTGGCTGACATTATGGAGTGGAAAAATCTGATCCTTACCGGAGTCTATGGCGCAAAGCCATATACCGAGGAGGATCTTAAGGCATGGCTCAGGGATTACGCAGAGAAGATAAAGCCCTTCATCACAGATACCGGAGCGTTCCTCAGAAATGCTCAGAAGAACGGCAAAAGAATGCTTTTCGAGGCCCAGCTGGGGTCCCTCAGGGACCTGGATTCTGGCATCTATCCATATACTACATCGACCAATACCACTGCCGCCTTTGCTCCTGTCGGATCCGGCTGTCCATCTGCCGCGATCGACAGGGTGACAGGGGTGGTGAAGGCTTATTCCACCTGCGTGGGAGAGGGGCCCTTTGTGTGCGAGATGTCAGGACCTGAGGCCGACAGGCTGAGGGAGGCAGGCGGCGAATACGGCGCCAAGACCGGCAGGGCAAGGCGGGTCGGAGCACTGGATCTGGTGGCCACACGCTATGGCGTGGAGGTACAGGCTGCCACAGAAATAGCCCTGACCAAGCTGGACGTGCTGAGCTACATGGATGAGATCCCGGTCTGCGTCGCCTACGAAAAGGATGGCGAGCTTACGGAAGACTTTCCGTTCCCGGCCCTGCTTGACAGCATGAAGCCTGTTATCCGCATGGTCAGGGGCTGGAAGTGCGATATTTCCGGGATCCGCCGCTGGGAGGAGCTTCCTCCGGCTGCCAGGGACTACGTCACCATGATAGAGGACGCCATCAGCTGTCCGATCAGATATGTATCGGTCGGACCGGAGCGCGACAGCATCATAGTCCGTTATTAAGGAGGGAAGGACCATGACTGACAGATACGAAAGCCCACTGACATCAAGATATGCCTCGGCTTACATGAGCGGGCTCTTTTCCGCAGACAGCAGGTACAGGACCTGGCGAAGGCTCTGGGTATCCCTTGCTAAGGCGGAAAAGGAGCTGGGCCTTGGGATAACTCAGGAGCAGATAAATGCCCTTCAGGCTCATGTGGAGGACATAGACTACGAGACCGTCGCCGCCAGGGAGAAGGAGGTGCGCCACGATGTGATGGCTCACATCTACGCCTACGGCAAGGCAGCGCCCGAGGCGGCAGGCATAATTCATCTTGGGGCTACCAGCTGCTATGTTACCGACAATGCGGACCTGGTGCTCTACAGGGACGCTCTGCTGTACATAAAGGGCGAGCTGGAGGGGCTGATCCTTGCTCTCTGCGATTTCGCCGAGAAATGGAAGGAGCTTCCCACCCTTGGATATACACATTTTCAGCCGGCGCAGCCCGTCACCGTGGGAAAACGCGCCAGCCTCTGGATACAGGAGCTGATGATGGACCTGGAAGAGATAAGCCATGCAATAGAAAGCATGCGTTTTCTTGGCTCCAGGGGCACCACCGGGACCGAGGCCAGCTTCCTTGAGCTTTTTGACGGCGACGAGGAAAAAATAGACGAGATGAACCGCAGGATAGCTGCTGATTTTGGCTTTGATGCCTGCTTCGACGTGTGCGGACAGACCTATCCGAGAAAGCTGGACAGCATAATACTCAACGCCCTTTCAGGACTGGCCCAGAGTACCGCAAGGATGGCCACGGATATCAGGCTTCTGCAGCACGAAAGGCAGCTGGAGGAGCCCTTCGGCGAAGCCCAGATAGGGTCCTCTGCCATGGCATATAAGCGCAACCCCATGCGCTGCGAAAGGATATGCTCTCTGGCAAGATATTTGATCACCGACGCCATGAACGCGCCTCTTACTGCAGCCTCCCAGTGGCTGGAAAGGACACTGGATGATTCCGCGAACCGCAGGATAGCCCTTCCCGAGGCCTTTCTTGCGGCGGATGCTATCCTGCGGATAGCGCAGAACGTTGCGAAGGGGCTGAAGGTGAACGAAGCTGTGGTCAGAAGATCAGTGGAGGAGCACCTTCCTTTCCTGGCGACTGAAACTATTCTTATGGAGGCTGTAAAGCGCGGCGCTGACCGCCAGAAGGCTCACGAGGCCATCAGAAGCTGCTCCATGAAGGCTGTGGAGCGCATGGACCGGGGAGAGCCCGGCAGGCTCATGGACGAGCTTGCAGAGGCGAAGGAGCTCTGCATGACAGAGGAGGAGATGCGCGGCTGCCTGGATCCGGTACGCTTTACAGGACGCTCCGCAAGGCAGACTGAAGCTCTGGTAAAGAAGGCCAGGCTCCTCTGCACAGGGGCGAAGGAAGCTGAGGAGCTTACGCTTTAAATGACCGGGAGAAAAAGCCCTGCGCAGGAGGCAGCGGAGGCTGCATCAAAAGCACAGCAATGATAACAAGAGGAGAGGAAGGGGACATGGATAAAATACTGGTCCTGGATTTCGGCGGACAGTACAGCCAGCTCATAGCAAGGCGCATAAGAAGCGAGCACGTATATGCGGAGATAAAAAGCTCCGGGGATATGAGCTGCGAAAAGATAAAAGAGGATGGCTATAAAGCCATAATATTCACCGGCGGACCCAATAGCGTCTACGATCCTGCATCTCCGCATTTCGATAAGGGGGTGCTGGAGCTGGGGCTTCCGATCCTTGGGATATGCTATGGTCACCAGCTCATGGCCTGGCTTGCGGGAGGGACCATAGAGCCCTCAAAGCAGGGCAGCGAATACGGCAGAACGGAAGCGGTCTTCGGGGACAGTCCGCTGTTTGAGGGCATACCCTCAGAGAGCACGGTCTGGATGAGCCATACGGACAGCGTCATGCAGCTGCCCCGGGGCTTTAAGGGAACGGCCTCCACAAATGGCTGTCCGGTGGCAGCCATGGCCAACGAAGAAAAAAGGCTCTACGGCGTGCAGTTCCATCCGGAGGTCACCCATACATCCTTTGGCAGGCAGATACTCAGGAACTTTCTGTTCAGAATAGCTGGTGCGGTCCCCGACTGGACCATGGAGGACTTTGCGGAGACGGCAGTCCTGGAGTGGAGGGAGAAGCTGCAGGGCAAAAAGGTGCTTCTGGCCCTTTCCGGAGGCGTGGATTCCTCTGTGACCGCGGCTCTGCTCCACAGGGCTATAGGCAGCGATCTTTCCTGCGTATTCGTGGACCATGGGCTCCTTCGGAAAAACGAAGGGGACATGGTGATGAGCGTCATGAAGGACAGCCTCGGTGTGAATGTGATCCGGGTGGATGCCCAGGAGCGCTTTCTTGGCCGTCTTAAAGGCGTCACAGACCCCGAGACCAAGAGAAAGATCATAGGTGAGGAGTTCGTAAGAGTCTTCGAGGAGGAAGCAAAGAAGCTGGGAAGCCCCCAGGTGCTGGCCCAGGGCACCATATATCCTGACGTGATAGAAAGCGGCAGGGGAGCTGCCGCGGTCATCAAGAGCCATCATAACGTTGGAGGTCTTCCAAAGGACATGGGCTTTACCATGGTGGCTGAACCCCTTCGCCTGCTCTTTAAGGACGAGGTCAGGGAGGTCGGAGAGCGCCTTGGCATCCCAAAGGAGCTGGTCTGGCGCCAGCCCTTCCCCGGACCCGGCCTTGCTGTAAGGATAACAGGAGAGATCACCAGAGAGAAGTGCGATATACTCCGGGATGCTGATGCCATCTTCAGGGAGGAGATAGAAAAGGCGGGTCTTGGCGAGCTTCCAAGTCAGTACTTTGCAGTGCTCACGGACCTTCACTCCGTTGGCGTCATGGGGGACCACAGGACCTATGGCAGCACCATCGCTCTCAGGGCGGTGGCGACGGACGACTTCATGACGGCGGAGTGGTCAAAGCTGCCCTTTGAGCTCCTTGAACGGGCTTCAGGCCGCATCACCAACGAGGTGCAGGGCATTTCACGGGTCGTATACGACATTACGTCCAAACCGCCGGCGACGGTGGAATGGCTTTAGAAAGCGTATCTGCGAAAGGTCTTTTTAAGGAGGATCAGGATGACTAAATACATTTTCGTTACCGGAGGCGTGGTCTCGGGGCTCGGAAAGGGCATCACCGCAGCCTCTCTTGGAAGGCTCCTTAAGAGCAGGGGCCTTAAGGTGGCTGCTCAGAAGCTGGATCCCTACATAAACGTGGATCCGGGCACCATGAGCCCCTATCAGCACGGGGAGGTATTCGTAACAGAGGACGGAGCTGAGACTGACCTGGATCTGGGACACTACGAACGCTTTATAGACGAGGACCTGAACAAGTACTCCAATCTGACCTCAGGCCGGGTCTACTGGAACGTGCTGAACAAGGAGCGCAGGGGCGAGTACCTGGGCTCGACGGTACAGATCATCCCGCATATAACCAACGAGATTAAGGAATTCATATACCGGGTCGGAGAAAAGACGGACGCGGACGTGGTCATAACCGAGATCGGCGGCACCATAGGAGATATCGAGTCTCAGCCCTTCATAGAGGCGGTGCGCCAGATATCCCTTGAGAAGGGCAGGGAGAACACCCTGTTCATCCACGTGACCCTGGTGCCCTTCCTTTCGGGCTCCGACGAACACAAGACCAAGCCAACCCAGCATTCTGTAAAGGAGCTGCAGGGCATGGGCGTCAACCCGAATATAATAGTCCTGCGCTGCGACAGGCCTCTGGAGGAGGGTGTTTTCAGAAAGATCGCCCTGTTCTGCAACGTAAAGGAGGACTGCGTCATAGAAAACAGGACCCTGCCCAGCATCTACGAAGCTCCCCTGATGCTGGAAAGCTCGGGCTTTTCAGCCATAGTCTGCAGAGAGCTTGGAATAGAGGCAGGGGAGCCGGATCTTGCCCACTGGGAGGAGATGGCCGAACGAATAAAAAACGCAAAGAAAAGCGTCAGGATCGGCCTTGTAGGCAAGTATGTTGGCCTCCACGACGCTTACCTTTCAGTTGCTGAGGCTCTGCGCCACGCGGGCTATGCAAACGGCGCCCATGTGGACATCGAATGGATAGATTCAGAGCAGCTGACGGCTGAAAACATCGAAGAAAGGCTTGCTCCCTGCGACGGCATCATAGTTCCCGGCGGCTTTGGAAGCCGCGGCATAGAGGGCATGATACTTACCGCCGGATACGCAAGGACAAGGCGGGTGCCGTACTTTGGCGTATGCCTTGGAATGCAGATAGCCGTCATAGAATTTGCAAGAAACGTCTGCGGACTTCCTGACGCCAACTCAGGCGAGTTCGACGAACAGTGCAGAAACAAAGTAATCGACTTCATGCCCGGCCAGAGCGATGACATAGATAAAGGCGGCACGCTGCGCCTTGGGGCCTACCCCTGCAGCATCGCCCCCGGTTCGGTCATGGAGCGATGCTATAGGACTCTCATGATCTCCGAACGCCACCGCCACAGATACGAGTTCAACAACGACTACCGCTCTGTAATGCAGGAGAAGGGGCTGACCCTTTCCGGCCTTTCTCCTGACGGGCGGCTGGTGGAAACAGTGGAGCTTTCGGACAGGCCCTTCTTTGTGGGAGTCCAGTATCATCCGGAATTCAAAAGCCGTCCCGACAAGCCCCATCCGCTTTTCAGGGAATTCATAGCAGCTTCGCTCGCAGAGCAGAACAGGAGACAGTCATGTGCGGAATAGTAGGATATACAGGTCAGCTTCAGGCAGCGCCGGTGCTGCTCAACGGACTCAAGCATCTGGAATACAGAGGCTACGACTCGGCGGGCATCGCAGTCTTAAATGACGGCGCCATCGAGATGACAAAAACCTCCGGCAAGGTGGACGCCCTGATAGAAAAGGTGCAGGAGATCGGCGGAATGCCCGGGATCTCCGGAATAGGCCATACCCGCTGGGCTACCCACGGTGTGCCCAACGAGGTAAACGCCCACCCCCATCTGTCCCAGGACGGCCGCTTTGCAATAGTTCATAACGGCATCATCGAAAACTTCGCTGTGCTGCGCAAGGAGCTGGAGGATAAGGGCGTGGTCTTCAGAAGCGAGACAGATACGGAGGTCATAGTCCAGCTGCTGGGGATATATTACGAGGGTGACATCAAAAAGGCTCTGCTCAGGACCGTATCCAGGCTCGAGGGCTCCTATGCCCTGGGCGTGCTGTCCTCGGACGAGCCGGGGACCCTGTACGCCGCCAGGGTGGCAAGCCCCCTTATCATAGGTATCGGAGCGGGGGAGAACTTCTTCGCTTCAGATATAACAGCTCTTATAAGTCACACCAAGAACGTCATCGACATGGATGACGGTGAGATAGCGGAGATCACCCCTGACAGGATCACTGTTTTCGACCACGCGGGCAGGGAGATAAAAAAGGAGGAGCGCTACGTCAGCTGGGATGTGGCATCCGCTGAAAAGAACGGCTACGACCACTTCATGCTGAAGGAGATAATGGAACAGCCTGCATCCCTTAAGGCGGCCATAGAGCCCAGGATCCGGGCTGGGGCCATAGTCTTCGACGAGCTGGATCTGGACATGAAAAAATATGACAGGGTGATGATAACCGCCTGCGGCTCCGCCTACCATGCGGCCGTGGTGGGCAAGTACCTGATCCAGAAGCTCTGCCGCATCCCCGTGGACGCGGAGGTGGCCAGCGAGCTGCGCTACGAGGACGCCGTAATAGACGAAAGGACCCTTGCCATAGTCATAAGCCAGTCCGGCGAGACTGCCGATACCATTGCCGCCATGAAAAAATGCAAGGATGCAGGGGCTTCGGTGCTGGCCATCGTAAACGTTGTAGGCAGCACCATAGCCAAGCTGGCGGATTCGGTGATCTACACCTGGGCCGGGCCTGAGATCGCGGTGGCTACCACCAAGGGCTACACCACTCAGGTGGCGGTGCTCTCCATGTTCGCGGTCTGGGCAGCCCATGAGACAGGCCGAATGGATGAAGCCCTCTTTAAGAAGATGACAGCGGATATACGCCTTATACCCAAGCTAGCCCAGCGGGCGCTGGATCTTAATGCCAGAGTAAAGAAGCTGGCGGAAAAATACCACGATCAGCCGTCCCTGTTCTTTATAGGGCGCAATCTTGACTATGCAGTCTGCCTTGAAGGATCCCTTAAGCTCAAGGAGATATCCTATATCCATTCCGAGGCCTATGCTGCCGGAGAGCTTAAGCACGGCACCATAGCTCTGATAGAGCCGGGCAGGCTGGTGGTAGCCCTCTGCTGCTACGAGGAGCTATTCGATAAGACCGTATCCAACATACAGCAGGTGAAGGCCAGAGGAGCGGACGTGCTGGCGGTGGCGCCGGAGGGGAACAGGCGAATATTTGCCGAGGCCAACGCGTCTCTTCCCGTGCCGCGTACCGATCCGAATCTGGTGCCGGTGATCGAGATAATACCCCTGCAGCTCTTCGCGTATTATGTGGCAAAGCGCAATGGCTGCGATATAGACAAGCCCAAGAATCTGGCGAAATCTGTTACAGTAGAATAAGTGACATTGGTGACATTGGGGACGGTTCTCATTGTCACATTTTGAGGCGAACAGCAAGTGCCTCTCAAGACCTCGCTCTTTGATCTCACATCGGCCTCCAGTGTCGGCCGCTGTTCAATCAAGCGCTAGCCCATGGTCTTTCGAAGCACTTGCTGCTTCGCTGTCCCTCTTTGTTTCAAACCTTACTTTATATCATTATATAATTGCCAAAAAACCTCGACTGCATTATAATGATAGAAA
>JAEEPD010000095.1 GCA_016284575.1 Bacillota bacterium
GCTTCGGATGCTCGGGCTTGTAAAGCCTCTTAAAGGATTCATGGCCGCAGCCGTGGCCATGGGGACCCTTGGCTTTCTCTGCGCCCAGTTCATACCCATAATCGGCGGCATCATAGTCAGCAGAGTCCTGGTCTTAGGACCTTCGATAACGCTTAAGCCGTACTACATCACACTGATAGTGATAGCGCTGCTTAGAGCCGTTCTTAAGCTGGGCGAACAGCGCACGAATCACTACATAGCCTTCACTCTGCTGGCCATCATCAGAGATAAGGTGTTTATGGCCCTTCGCCGCCTGTGCCCGGCAAAGCTGGAGGGGAGGGACAAGGGGGATCTGATCTCCCTGATCACCTCCGACGTGGAGCTTCTTGAGGTCTTCTACGCCCACACAGTATCCCCCATATGCATAGCCTTCCTTACGGAACTGGTTATGGTGATCTTTATCGGATCCTTCCACTGGAGCCTGGGGCTTCTGGCGCTGGCAGCCTTTCTTTCCGTGGGCGTGCTGCTGCCGCTGGTCATCTCAAGGCGCAGCGGAAGTCTGGGAGATGAGCTGCGGGCAGATAACGGCGCCCTGGCAGCTTACATGCTGGAGAGCATAAGAGGCCTGGACGAGACCCTCCAGTACGGAGCGGGAGAGGACAGGCTTGCAGGGATAACTGAGAAAACGAAGGCTCTTTCCGCAAAGCAGAGCAGGCTCAGCAGCCTTTCAGGCACTAATGCCGCCCTGGCCAACAGCGTCGTCCTCCTGTATGACCTGGCCATGCTGGGCCTTTGCACCGTGCTGTACACAAGGGGCATAACGGATATAGGAGGGCTTGTCGTGCCCGTGATAGCTCTGATGTCATCCTTTGGACCGGTCATCGCCCTGGCAGGGCTTGGGACCACCCTTCAGGCCACAGCGGCCTCCGGAGCCCGGGTCCTGGCGGTCCTGGATGAAGAGCCTGAAACTGAGGACCTGAGCGGAAAGGCCCCAATAGGCTTTACCGGCGCGGAGCTCAGAGATGTCTGCTTTTCCTACGGAGGAGAGCAGGTCCTTAAGGATCTGTCTCTCTCAGTCCCGGAAAATAGGATCATCGGTATCGTTGGCAGGAGCGGCTGCGGAAAGTCCACCCTGCTGAAGCTGCTGATGCGCTTCTGGAGGGTTGGCTCGGGCGCGGTTGAGATCTCGGGCCGGAGCGTGGAGGAGATCAATACCGCGGACCTGAGGGACATGGAAAGCTACATGACTCAGGAGACGCAGCTCTTCAAGGACACCCTGGCAGGAAACATAAGGATAGCAAAGCTGGACGCATCCCAGGAGGAGATAGAGGAGGCCTGCAGAAAGGCCTCGCTGCACGATTTTATAATGACCCTTCCCAAGGGCTATGAAACTGAAGTGGGCGAGCTTGGAGAGACCCTTTCAGGCGGAGAGCGCCAGCGCATAGGCCTGGCAAGAGCCTTTCTCCACGATGCGCCCTTAATGCTTCTGGATGAGCCCACAAGCAATCTGGACAGCCTTAACGAGGCTGTAATACTGCGTTCCCTTAAGGAGGAATCAGAGGGCAGGACTCTGGTCCTGGTCTCCCACAGAGGGTCAACAGTCCGCATAGCGGACAGTGTCATAAACATGGAGGGAGGAAGAGTTTCATGAAGATAAAAAGAGCGACCTTTGCAGTCCTTGGATGCATATGCCTGGCCCTTGGCACAGTGGGAGTATTTCTTCCCATACTGCCCACGACGCCATTCTACATGCTGACGGTGTTCTTCTTCGCAAACAGCTCTGAGCGGCTCCATACATGGTTCCTGAGCACAGAGCTTTACAAGAAGCATCTCGAGTCCTTTGTGGAAAAGAGGGGCATGCTGCGCTCCACAAAGCTGTCGATACTGGCTGCCGTCACTCTTCTGATGGGCTTCGGCTTTTTCATGATGTCGCGCAAGGGTCTGTGGATACCCTGCGGCATACTGGCGGCAGTATGGCTCATCCACATCTATTACTTCGTATTTCGGGTGAAAACCATCGAAAGCTGATAAACAAAAGGAGGTAAATTATGTCTTTAGGAGGAAAACTGGCACTTTTTGCAGGCGGAGCACTTTTCGGCTCTGCAGGTCTTAAGATCCTGTCGAGCAGGGATGCCCGCAAGGTCTACACTCATACCACAGCTGCAGTACTTCGCTGCAAGGACGAAGTGATGAAGCATGTGGAGCTGGTCCAGGAGGGCTGCTCGGACATCCTCGCGGATGCCAAGCAGATAAATGAGGACCGCAGGGTGGCTGACGAAGCCGCATTCATCGAAGACGGTGATGAAGAGCAATGAGATTTCAGATAATGCATGAATCCCCCGGCAGGCTGCGCCTTCGGGCGGTCATGCCGTCCATGAGCCTTGAACAGGCGGATCTTCTGGATGCCTGGGTGCGGACAGTCCCCGGGGTGGACAATGTTTCAGTACATGAACGTACCTGCGGGATGACTGTGACATACAGTGGGGAGAGGAAGGCTCTCTTCGCGGCTTTGGCTGCCTTTTCCTTTGAAAAGGCGGAGAGAGAGCTGCCGCCCCAGGCCCACAGCAGCAGGGCGATGAACAGGGAATACAAGGAAAAGATAGTGTTCATGATAGCAAGGCACTATTTCAAGCGTCTGTTCATACCCTCTCCTGTCAGAAATGTCATCGATCTTTGCGTCAGTCTGCCCAGGATAGTTCAGGCTGTAAAGGTGGCCGCAGCTCTTCGGCTTACGGTGGACGTGCTGGACGGAATCGCGATCTCTGCTTCAATGCTCACCGGGGATTTCTCCACAGCAGGCTCCGTGAATTTTCTGCTCAATGTGGGAGATACTCTGGACGAGTGGACCCACAAGCGTTCCGTGGAGGATCTGGCCAGGAGCATGTCCCTTCAGGTGGATCAGGTGTGGCTGCTTGGTGAGAACGGTGTTCAAACGCCCGTGCCCCTTGGCAGCGTAAAGCCCGGAGACCTGATAGTTGTCCACACGGGCCACGTGCTTCCGATGGACGGCGTGCTGGCGCAGGGCGATGTGATGCTGAACCAGGCTTCCCTTACAGGGGAGAGCGTTCCTGTGGCTAAGCACCCGGGAACCGCTGTA
Source organism: Bacillota bacterium (assembly GCA_016284575.1). Taxonomy (GTDB): domain Bacteria; phylum Bacillota; class Clostridia; order Peptostreptococcales; family Anaerovoracaceae; genus RGIG2707. The sequence continues at coordinate 3,077 of JAEEPD010000095.1, forward strand.
TATGCGGGCTCCGTGGTGGAGGAGGGTAACTGCGTTATCCGCGTGACCCACTCCAGCGGAGAGAACCGCTACGACAGGATAGTCCGGATGATAGAGGAATCGGAGCGGCTGAAGTCGGAGCTGGAGACCAGGGCTGGAAATCTGGCAGACAGCCTTGTGCCCTGGTGCCTGGGAGGCTCCCTTCTTACCTGGCTGCTTACGCAGAATACCGCCAGAGCTGTATCGGTGCTGATGGTGGACTTTTCCTGCGCTCTTAAGCTTTCCATGCCATTGAGCGTTCTTTCTGCCATGCGGGAGGCCGGCCGCCACAAGATAACCGTCAAGGGCGGAAAATACATGGAAAAGATAAGCTCTGCCCGGACTGTCATCTTCGATAAGACCGGTACGCTCACAAGAGCCTGTCCCACAGTAGTGCAGGTGGTCCCCTTCAACGGAGAGGACGAGCAGGAGATGCTGAGGACCGCGGCCTGCCTGGAGGAGCACTTCCCCCATTCCGTGGCGAATGCGGTGGTCCGGGCTGCTAAGGAAAAGGGCCTTGAGCACAGCGAGATGCACAGCGATGTGGAATATATCGTGGCTCACGGCATAGCTACTAAAATAGGCAAAAAGCGTGCTGTTATAGGAAGCGCCCACTTCGTATTCGAGGACGAGGGCGTAAAGGTGCGCGCAAAGGACCGCAAGGCCTTCGAGGCTCTCCCAAAATCCGTTTCATGGCTCTATCTGGCCATAGGCGGGGTCCTTTCTGCAGCCATAGGCATACTGGATCCTCTGCGGCCGGAGGCAAAGGACGCTATGGAAGCCCTTCACAGGGAAGGGATAGGAAAGACTGTCATGCTTACGGGAGACAACGACAGAATAGCCTCAGTTATAGCCCAGGAGCTGAATATAGACGATTACAGGGCTGAGGTCCTGCCTGAGGATAAGGCTGCCTATATAAAGTCCGAGCAGGATGCAGGCAGAGGCGTCATCATGATAGGAGACGGCATCAACGATACTCCTGCTCTGTCGCTGGCGGACGTGGGCATTGCCGTAGGCAGCGGGGCCGTAATCGCAAGAGAGGTGGCGGATGTGACCATCGCTGCGGAGGACCTTCACGAGCTGGTCTGGCTCAAGCGTCTGAGCGATGCCCTGATGCGCCGTATCAGCCGCAACTACCGCTTCGTGATGGGCTTCAACGGAGCCCTTATACTTCTTGGTGCCTTCGGAGTCCTTCCCCCTGCAACCAGTGCGGTACTTCATAACACTTCAACGATATTGCTCAGCCTGGACTGCCTGACGGACCTGCTGAGCGAAGAAAGGGAAAAGAAATGAAAAGCCATAAATTCTTTGCGTGGATGACTGTTATCTGTTTTTTCCTGACGATGGTCACAGGATACAAGAAGAAATAAAAGAAGCAGGTGAGATCTTATGATAAAAACGACTTTGAGGATCGAGGGCATGATGTGCGGGATGTGCGAAGCCCATGTCTGCGACGCCATAAGAAAGGCAGTACCCGATGCCAGGAAGGTGACTGCCTCGAGAAGCAGAAAGGAGGCCAGCTTCCTTACGGAGGGCGCTGTGGATGCGGAGCAGCTGAAGGCGGCAATTGACGAGACCGGCTATGACTGCCTGGATGTACAGTCCGAGACTCTTCAGAAAAAGGGCCTCTTCGGGTGGAAATAAGATAAAAGGTACGAAGTGGATACAGGAACGATAATCACAGGACTTTTAATACCCTTCATTGGCACGGCTGCAGGGGCAGCGTGCGTGCTTTTCATGCGCAAGGAGCTGAAAACAGGGGTACAGCGGGCTCTGTCCGGCTTTGCCGCAGGAGTTATGGTGGCAGCGTCCATATGGAGCCTTATCGTACCCGCCATAGAACAGTCTGCGCCCATGGGGCGCTGGGCTTTTCTGCCTGCATTCATCGGCTTTTGGGTGGGCATACTGTTTCTGCTGTTTCTGGACCATGTCATCCCCCATCTGCACAGGAGCATCAATCAGGCTGAAGGCCCCAAAAGCCATCTGACAAGGTCTGCAATGATGGTCCTTGCTGTGACTCTTCACAACATACCGGAGGGTATGGCTGTGGGCGTTGTCTATGCAGGCCTCAGGAGCGGTTCTGCGAATATCACATCAGGGGCTGCTATGGCGCTTGCTCTTGGAATCGCCATTCAGAATTTTCCGGAGGGTGCCATCATCTCAATGCCCCTGTTTGCTGAAGGCAAGAGCAAATCCTCTGCCTTCGGCCTGGGGGTGCTGTCAGGCGCGGTGGAGCCTGTATTCGGGGCTCTCACCGTGCTTATCGCAGGTCTTGTGGTTCCTGCCATGCCCTATCTTCTGTCCTTTGCAGCCGGCGCAATGCTGTATGTGGTCGTGGAGGAGCTTATACCTGAAATGTCAGCCGGAAATCACTCAAATATAGGAGCCGTGGCTTTTGCCATGGGCTTCAGCGTCATGATGGCGCTGGATGTGGCGCTTGGATGACGGAAAGGCAAGGGTAATAATCATGCCAAAGGATAAAACTGCAAGCCATGTAAGGGTCCTTGCCGCTGCAAGGGAAGAATTCATGGAATACGGGTTCGAAAAAGCGTCCATGCGCCGCATAGGTGAAAGATGCGGCATGACCGCGGCAGGGCTGTACAGACACTGCATAAACAAGGAGGACCTGTTCTCAGAGCTGGTGAAGCCCTATGCTGAGCAGATCGATGGATGGATCGAGGCTCACGTTAAAAGGAGCATGGATGCCATGGATTCCGGCTCGGCAGATCTGTGGAAGGAGTCCTGGATAGACATGATGCGGGAGCTGGTATATCCCAACATGGATTCTTACAGGCTGCTTCTTACCAAAGCGCAGGGCACACCCTATGAAAGCTTCCTGCACGATATGACGCTGAAGCATCAGGCTCGGATGATGAGCTTTTTTCAGAGCCTTCGCGAGCATGGATATGCGCTTCGCGAAATAGATGAGAAGGAAATGCACATACTGCTCAGCGCATATACGGCTGCCATGTTCGGACCTGTGGTCCACGGGTACTCGCAGGAGGAAGCATTCCGCTGTCTTGAAGCATTGGAGGCCTTTTTCATCCCGGGTTGGAAGCATCTGCTGGGATACTGAACCGTATATACTATTTGAAAACACCGCCTGTCCCCCATGGAGACAGGCGATAAGTTTAATATAGAGTTAGCTAACGCTAACTTAACACCGTTAGCATACAAATCAGGATGTTTTAAACTGGAGGATCGTATATGAAAGAAAAGAAAAAAAGCGATATCGCCGTTTTGCTGGATTATGCAGGCGGATATAAGGGGCTGACCTTCCTTGGAATGGGGCTTTCCGCTGCAGCCATGGTCCTTGGAATGCTGCCTTATATCTGCATATGGCTGGTCGCCAGGGACCTGATAGCAGCAGCTCCGGACTGGACGAAGGCGGCAGGGATCGCACGCTACGGCTGGATGGCCTTTGGCTTTGCCGTCGCAGGGATAGCAGTTTATTTTACAGCTCTCATGTGTACCCATGTTGCAGCCTTCAGAACTGCGTCAAATATACGCAAAAGGGGCATAGCACATCTCATGAAGACCCCCCTGGGCTTCTTTGATTCCAACGCTTCAGGCCTTCTCAGGAACCGGCTTGACGGAGCTGCTTCAGAGACTGAGACCCTGCTTGCCCACAATCTGGCTGATATTGCAGGGAGCGTTGCCATGCTGCTGGCCACCATAGTTCTGATGTTCGTGTTTGAATGGCGCATGGGCGCTGCCTGCCTGATAGCGGCCGTGGTATCCGGCGCTGCCATGTTCTCCATGATGGGCGGAAAAAACGCGAAGCTGATGGCTGAATATTACGCGGCTCAGGACGTTATGAGCAAGGCTGGGACTGAATATGTGCGCGGAATACCTGTGGTAAAGGTATTCCAGCAGACCGTATATTCCTTCAGGGCCTTCAGACAGGCTATAGACGATTACAGCGCCAAGGCGGAACACTATCAGGGAGATGTATGCAAGGTCCCCCAGGCTCTGAATCTGACGGCAACGGAGGGAGCCTTCATCTTCCTTGTACCCGTCGCCCTGCTGATGGCGCCCGCTGCGCTTAAGAGCGGAAATTTTGCCGCATTCATAACCAATTTCGTGTTCTACGCAGCCTTCTCGGCTGTGGTCTCCACGGCTCTGGCTCGCATAATGTTCGCTGCCAGCGGCATGATGATGGCAAGCACCGCCCTGGGACGCATAGCTCAGGTCATGAGCGCTCCTGTTATGGAGATAACTGATGCCCCTGTTGCTCCAAAGGACAACAGCGTGGAATTCAAAAACGTAAGCTTTACCTACGAGGGCTCGGAGCTTCCTGCTCTTGACAATATCTCCTTCAGGGTGGAGCCGGGCCAGACCGTGGCTCTTGTGGGCCCCTCAGGAGGAGGCAAGACCACCGCAGCCAGCCTTATCCCCCGCTTCTGGGACGTTAGCTCCGGCAGCGTGGAGGTGGGCGGAGTGGATGTACGGAGGACAGATCCTCACGTTCTGATGGATCAGGTGGCCTTCGTGTTCCAGAATACGCACCTTTTCAAGGCATCGATACTCGACAACGTACAGGCCGCCAGGCCGGAAGCATCCCGGGAGGAGGCTCTTGAAGCGCTTAAGGCTGCCCAGTGCGCTGACATACTGGAGAAGCTTCCCGAGGGGATGGACACTGTTATAGGAACAAAGGGAACCTACCTTTCCGGAGGCGAAAAGCAGCGCATCGCCCTGGCCAGAGCCATTCTTAAGGACGCTCCCATAGTGGTCCTGGATGAGGCAACAGCCTTTGCTGACCCGGAAAACGAAGCCCTTATACAGAAGGCTTTCGCAAGGCTGATGGAAGGCCGGACTGTCATCATGATAGCCCACAGGCTTTCTACGGTGGTAGGGGCTGACAGGATAATCGTTCTGGAGAATGGCCGTGCGGCAGAGAGCGGCACCCACGAGGAGCTCCTGAAGGCGGGAGGTCTCTATTCCCGCATGTGGAATGACTACAATCAGGCTGTTAAGTGGCGGATATCCGCATCAGAGGAGGTGGCGTAAGTGTTCGGAAAGGACTTTCAGCGCAAATATGCTCTTTCGGATCAGGGCATTAAAAATGTCAAAAAGGGTACGTTTTGGACCGTTATCACGAATCTTGTGGTGATGGGCGGCATGGGAGTGCTCTATTACATGATGACAGGATTCATGGCAGCTCTTACGGGAGAGGGGGCTCTTCCGGGGACTGCAGCGGTGCTGGCGGCGGTGGTCGTCTTCCTGCTGCTTTCATTCTTTACCCATCTTCAGCAGTATGTATCCACCTATGGACTTGTATACGGAGAGGTCAGGAACATGCGCATAGGACTGGCTGAAAGGCTCAGGAAGCTGCCTCTGGGCTTTTTCGGAAAGAGGGATCTCGTGGACCTGACCGAAACGGTAATGGGGGACGTTAACCGCCTGGAGCACGTGTGGTCCCACTGCCTGAGCTATCTCTACGGTTCCTTCATCTCCACGGCATTGATCGCCGTGATGCTGCTGATCTACGACTGGCGTCTGGCTCTGGCCTGCCTCTGGGGAGTGCCTGTAGCCTTCATACTGCTTTTCGGAAGCCGCAGCCTGACTAAAAAGAATTCCGAGATAACAAAGGCTGCGGGGATCCAGGTGGCCGACGGAATACAGGAGACTCTGGAAAACATCCGGGAGATAAAGGCAACCAACCAGGAGGACCGCTTCATCAGGTCTCTTTACGACAAGATCGACTACCACGAAAAGACCATGCTGCGCGGCGAGCTCCACACAGGCATTTTCGTCAATTCTGCCAGCGTGATAATGCGCCTCGGCGTGGCCACTACCATACTCACCGGCGCGAAGCTGATAACGAGCGGCAGCATAGAATTCATGACCCTCTTCATGTTCCTGATGGTCATAACCCGCATCTACGCGCCCTTCGATCAGGCACTGGCCCTTATTGCGGAGATGTTCATGTCCCAGGTATCCGCCAGCCGCCTTATGGAGATCTATGAGACTAAGACAGCCGAGGGCGCGGAGCAGTTTAAGCCCGCAGGCCATGATATAGTCTTTGAAAACGTGGGCTTTGCCTACGATGGTGCCGGGTCCGGAAGCGGGGCTGAAGACGGGGAAGGAGAGCAGGTCCTGCGCGGCGTGAGCTTTACTGCAAAGGAAGGCGAGGTGACTGCTCTGGTAGGGCCCTCCGGCTCCGGAAAGAGCACCTGTGCAAGGCTTGCCGCAAGGCTCTGGGACGTGTCTGAGGGCAGGATCAGCGTCGGAGGAGTGGATATCGGGACCGTGGATTCGGAGGTGCTGCTGACCGACTATTCCATGGTGTTCCAGGACGTGGTTCTGTTTGACGATACAGTAATGGAAAATATTCGTCTTGGAAAGCACGGGGCTTCGGATGAAGAGGTGCTGGCTGCCGCGGCTGCCGCCAACTGCGACGAGTTCGTGGAAAAGCTCCCCGCAGGCTATGCAACTCCCATAGGCGAAAATGGTGCGAAACTTTCCGGAGGCGAACGGCAGCGCATCTCAATAGCCAGAGCTCTTCTTAAGGATGCTCCCATCGTTCTTCTGGATGAAGCCACCGCTTCTTTGGACGTGGAAAACGAAACAAAGGTGCAGGGCGCGCTGTCCCGCCTGCTGACAGGCAAAACGGTGCTTGTGATAGCTCACCGCATGCGTACGGTGGAGGCTGCGGACAAGATAGTCGTGCTTTCCGAAGGAAGGGTGGCCGAGGAGGGCTCTCCTTCACAGCTTCTTGCAGACGAAAGCAGCATTTTCAGGCGCATGACCAGGCTTCAGGCTGCCAGCGCAGGCTGGAGCGTATAGAGCTGTGCTTCAGCCTTTGATTACGAACCGGCGGCTGCCGGAAAATAACTGAAATCGCGAATGGAGACCCCTGCGGCCTCCATTCTTTTTATACCAAAATAGCTCGTAACATCTTTAATTTGAAAAATGAATGATATATAATTATCAATTGGTAAAAGCTATTTTATTTTTATGAACGTTTTCATTATGCATTTTCTGAAAGGGTCGAAATGAAAAAATTTCTTAAAGTATTGCTGTCAATACTGCTGGTACTGGTCCTGATAGTGCTGGCTTATGTGGCATATATCTTTATTGCCTATCACCGGCTGCCGGATGAAATGGATCTGGATATCAAGGGCCGGACCTCGATAGATCTTAAGCCTGCCCACGACTACACCATAGCCTCCTGGAACATAGGCTTCGGCGCCTACGAAAGCGACTACGGCTTCTTCATGGACGGAGGCACCCAGAGCTGGGCCTGGTCCGAGGAGAGACTGAAGGCAAACCTGGATAAGATCATGGACCGGCTCAAGGAGCAGGATGCAGACCTGTATCTTATACAGGAGGTTGACTTCGACGCCACAAGGAGCTATCACGTGGACGAAAGGGAGTATCTGATCGACGCCCTGGGCGGAGATGCCGCCTACAGCTTCGCCCAGAACTACGATTCACCCTTCCTGTTTTACCCCTTCACCCAGCCCCACGGCGCATCAAAGGCCGGAATTATGACCTTCTCAAGAGGCGGGATAAACTCCGCGCAGCGGATCTCACTGCCCATCGAAACGGGCTTCACCAAGTTCCTGGATCTTGACCGCTGCTACAGCAGGAATTTCATTTCCCTTGGGGGAGGACAGTTCCTGGTGCTCTATAACCTGCACCTTTCCGCCTACACCACAGACGGTACCATAGCCACAGAGCAGCTTAAGCTGCTGCTGGCGGATATGGAGGAGCAGTATTCCATGGGCAATTACTGCATAGCAGGCGGCGACTTCAACAAGGACCTGCTGGGCGATTCCAGCAAGTACTTCGGCGCCTCAGACAAGGAATACAGCTGGGCTCAGCCCATTCCCGAGGGCACCTTCGACGGCTATCACGTGAGCCTTGTGGCTCCGCTGGATACGGCGAACCCGGTCGCATCCTGCAGGAACGCGGATGGTCCCTATCACGAAGGACAGTACGTGCTGACGGTGGATGGCTTTATGGTCACCGACAACATCAGCGTCGAGTCCGCCGAGGTCCTGGACTACCAATTCGAATACTCAGACCACAATCCGGTCATGATGAAATTTATGCTTGATTAAAGGAGGAATGCTATGAAGTATGTAATGGCGCTGGATTCCGGCACCACATCAAATCGCTGCATACTGTTCGATAAGAACGGTAAAATATGCAGCATGGCGCAGATGGAATTCAAGCAGCACTATCCGAAGCCCGGCTGGGTGGAGCACAACCCCAATGCTATCTGGGCGACCCAGCTCAGCACTGCCATCGAAGCAATGGCAAGGATAGGCGCCAGGGAGAGCGATATAGAGGCCATAGGCATCACCAATCAGAGAGAGACCACCATCGTGTGGGACAAAAATACCGGTGAGCCTGTATACCGGGCAATAGTCTGGCAGTGCCGCCGCACCAGCGAATACTGCGACGAGCTCAAGGCCAGAGGACTTACGGACATGATACGCGAGAAGACAGGCCTTGTTATCGATGCCTATTTCTCCGGTACCAAGCTCCGCTGGATACTGGAAAACGTGCCCGGAGCAAGGGAAAGGGCAGAGAATGGCGAGCTGCTGTTCGGCACCGTGGAGACCTGGCTCATATGGAAGCTCACCGGCGGGAAGGTCCACGCCACGGACTATTCCAATGCCTCCCGCACCATGATGTTCAACATCAACACTCTGGACTGGGACGATGAGATACTTGAGATACTGAATGTGCCCCGCTGCATGCTGCCAAAGCCCATGCCATCCTCCGGGATCTTCGGATATACGGACATCGAGGCCCTTGGCCCCGGCATTCCTATTGCAGGCGCCGCGGGAGATCAGCAGGCAGCCCTCTTCGGCCAGACCTGCTTTGAGGCAGGGGAGACCAAGAATACCTATGGCACAGGCGGCTTCCTTCTGATGAACACAGGAGAAAAACCTGTATTCTCCAAGAACGGGCTGGTCACCACCATTGCCTGGGGTATGGACGGAAAGGTTAACTACGCGCTGGAGGGTTCCATATTCGTGGCCGGCGCCGCGGTTCAGTGGCTGAGAGACGAGCTTCGCCTGGTGCACAGCGCCTCCGAGACCGAGGCTATGGCTCTTGAGGTAAAGGATACCAACGGCTGCTACGTGGTTCCCGCCTTCACGGGTCTTGGCGCGCCCCATTGGGACCAGTACGCAAGAGGCACCATCGTGGGCATCACAAGGGGCGTTAACAGGAACCACATAGTCCGGGCCACCCTTGACAGCATGGCTTACCAGGTGAACGATGTTCTCAGGGCCATGGAGGCCGACGCGGGCATGGATATCCCCGACCTTAAGGTGGACGGCGGAGCCTCCGCCAATAACTACCTGCTTCAGTCCCAGAGCAATATAGCGGGCTGCAAGGTGCTGCGCCCCGAGTGCGTGGAATCCACAGCCATGGGAGCTGCATATCTGGCGGGTCTTGCCACGGGATACTGGAAGGATAAGGACGAGCTTAAAAAGATCTGGGCCATCGACCGGAGCTTTGAGCCTGAAATAGATGAAGCAGAACGCAGCGCCATGATAAAGGGCTGGAACAAGGCCGTCAGATGCGCTTACGGCTGGGCAAAGGAGGAATAGGATTTGTACGATGTAATTATAATCGGCGCGGGTGTCAGCGGCTGCGCAGCTGCAAGATACCTGAGCGCCTACGATGCAAAGGTCCTGGTGCTTGAAAGAGCAGAGGACGTGTGCTGCGGCACAAGCAAGGCCAACAGCGCCATAGTCCATGCGGGCTTCGACGCCGTGCCGGGCAGCCTTATGGCAAAATACAATGTGGAGGGCAGCCTTATGATGGAGGCTCTCTCACGGGAGCTGGACATCCCCTACAAGCGCTGCGGAAGCCTTGTGGTAAGGACCGAAAGCGACCCGAGAGAAGGCCTGGAGGAGCTGCTGGAAAGAGGCAGGAAAAACGGAGTGGAGGGCCTGGAGATAATAGGCCGTGAGCGCCTTAGGGAAATGGAGCCCAACATCTCCGATGACGCAGCGGAAGCCCTCTGGGCACCCACCGGCGCCATCATCTGCCCCTTTGAACTCACCATCGCCCTTGCGGAAAACGCTGCTGTCAACGGCGCTGAATTCAGGTTCGATACCGAGGTCACAGGCCTTGAGCCCTTTAAGACCGCTGACGGAGACGGCTGGCTGGTGAAAACGGACAAGGGGGATTTCGAAGCTCTGACCGTCATCAACGCCGCAGGTGTATACGCTGACAAATTCCACAACATGGTCAGCGAAAAGAAGCTGCACATCACCCCCAGGCGCGGCGATTACTATCTGCTTGACAGAGAGGTGGGCGATTTCGTGAGCCACACCATCTTCCAGCTTCCCGACGATATGGGCAAGGGCGTTCTGGTGAGCCAGACCGTTCACGGAAACATCATCGTGGGTCCCACAGCCTTCAACATCGAAGACAAGGAGGGCGTCAACACCACCGCCGAGGGCCTTGCTGCAATCAACCAGAAGGCAGGAAAGTGCGTGAAGAACATCCCTCTCAACCAGACTATTACAAGCTTTGCGGGGCTCAGAGCCCAGGAGGACGGCAAGGACTTCGTCATCGGCGAGCCCGATGATGCTCCCGGCTTCTACGACTGCGCAGGCATAGCCTCCCCCGGTCTTTCCTCCGCTCCTGCCATAGGAAAGGCTCTGGCGGAGATGATAGCCGGAAAGCTGGATCTAAAGAAGAATCCTGACTTCTGGCCCATCAGACACGGCATACTCAAGCCCTCCGATCTGGACCTTGAGCAGCGCACCGAGCTCATCAAAAAGGACAGCTCCTATGGCCAGATAATCTGCCGCTGCGAGAGCATCACAGAGGGAGAGATCATCGATGCCATAACAAGGCCTCTTGGCGCTAAGAGCCTTGACGGCGTAAAGCGCCGCACCAGAGCAGGCATGGGCCGCTGCCAGGCAGGTTTCTGCAGTCCCAAGGTAATGGAGATACTTGCAAGAGAGCTGAAGGTTCCCATGAGCGAGATCACCAAGAGCGGCGGTGGCTCAAAGCTCATTCTTGAAAACCTCAAGGACGGCCTTTCCGAAGAGAGCGAGGGTCTTAAGGCCATTGCAAAATGGGCTGCTGACAGGGAAAAGGCAGAGGCTGCCGGAAAGGAGGCAGAAAATGCTTAATTACGATCTGGTTATAATAGGCGGAGGCCCCGCAGGCATGGCTGCTGCAGTTTCCGCAAAGGACAGCGGCATAGACAGCATACTCATACTGGAGCGCGACGATAAGCTGGGCGGCATCCTGAACCAGTGCATCCACAACGGCTTCGGCCTCCATCACTTCAAGGAGGAGCTTACCGGTCCCGAATATGCCCAGCGCTACATAGACATGGTGAAGGAACGGGGCATTGAGTACCGCCTGGACTGCATGGTTTTGGAGATCAGTCCCGAAAGGCTCATAACTGCCACCAACAAGAAGGACGGCATCTTCCAGGTGCAGGCCGGCGCCATAGTGCTGGCCATGGGCTGCAGGGAGAGGACCAGAGGGTCCCTTAACATCCCGGGCTACCGTCCCGCAGGCATCTACACTGCAGGAACCGCCCAGAAGCTGGTCAATATCGACGGCCTGATGCCAGGAAAGCGCATCGTGGTCCTGGGAAGCGGTGACGTGGGCCTCATCATGGCCCGCAGAATGACCCTTGAGGGCGCTGAGGTCCTGGCTGTGGCAGAGATAATGCCCAAGAGCGGCGGACTTCAGAGAAACATAGTCCAGTGCCTCAACGATTTTGGCATCCCGCTACTTCTCTCCACCACCGTTGTTGACATTCAGGGCAAGGAGAGGGTAGAGGGCGTCACCCTGGCAAAGGTGGACGAAAAGCTTAAGCCCATCCCCGGCACTGAGACCCATTACGACTGTGACTGCCTGCTGCTTTCCACAGGTCTGATCCCCGAAAACGAGCTGACCCGCAACATGGGTGCTGAGATCGACAGAAAGACCAGGGGACCTGTGGTCACAAAGGAATTCGAGACTACTATTCCGGGCGTCTTCGCCGCAGGCAACGTGGTCTCCGTCCACGGTCTTGTGGATGACGTCAGCAAGGAGGCTCTGATCGCAGGCAAGGCAGCGGCAGAGTACATCAAGGCAAGGGCCTAAGGGAGGAATACCATGGAAACGACTTTTCTTACATGCATAATGTGCCCCATAGGCTGCAATCTCAAGGTTGAGCACGAGGGCAAGAACGTAATATCCGTCACCGGAAACACCTGCCCCAGAGGCAAGGTCTACGGCACCAACGAGATAGGAAACCCCATGAGGGTGGTCACCTCCAGCGTACTGGTGGAGGGCAGCAAAAACGGTTCCGTGCTGGTGAGCTGCAAGACTGCCGGAGATATTCCCAAGGCGAAGATCAAGGACGCCGCCCTGGCTCTTAAGGGCGTAAAAGTTAAGGCTCCTGTCCATATCGGCGATGTTCTGGTCAGAAACGTGGCAGACACCGGTGTGGATATCATAGCCACAAGAAACGTGGAATAACGGAATCAACGAAAAGGGTTCAGGCCGCAAAGGCTTGAACTCTTTTTTTGCTTTGATATAATTATACTAGGGTAAAGCAATCTTATTATTTCACATAAAGGAGCTTGCTATGAAAAATCTAAAAAAACTCACACTCCTTCACTCCAACGACATGCATGGAGACTTCCTTGCGGAGCATGTGGATGAAAACCTGGTGGGCGGCATCTCGCTGCTGTCAGGCTACATAAACCGTGCGAGGCGGGAGGATGAAAACGTCGTCTATGCCATTGCAGGCGACATGTTCAGAGGCTCCATAATAGACTCTGAGTTCCAGGGCATCTCCACCATTCAGATCATGAACATGCTGGGCCCGGATGTGGTCACCGTGGGCAACCACGAGGTAGACTACGGCGTGGCGCACCTGCTGTTCCTTGAAAAGTGCGCGGAGTTCCCCATCATCAACGCAAACCTTCACATCACCACCAACGGCGCCAGACTGTTCAAATCCCATTACATCCTTGAGATCGACGGCATGAAGGTACTCTTCATCGGCATCATCACCGATGTGGCTCTTCGCCAGTGCAAGTCCGACGGCCTTATCGGAAGCTTCGTAACGCTGGCGGATGCAGCGGAGGAGGTGGGAAGGATCTGCAACACCTACAACGCTGTGGATATCGACTTTACCGTGCTCCTTACCCACATCGGCTTCGAGGAGGACAAGGCTCTTGCTGCTATGCTGGATCCCGCCTGGGGCGTGGACGTTATCATCGGCGGCCATTCCCACACCTTCCTTACCGAGCCTGCGGTGGTCAACGGCATTCCAATCGTTCAGGCAGGCACGGGTACTGACCAGATAGGCCGCTTCGACATACTGATCGATACCGACAACAACTGCATCGACAGCTATAAGTGGACTCCGGTTCCAATCAACTCCGAGACCTGCCCAAGGGATACTGCCATAGAGGAGCTGATCCGCAATTACAAGAGCCGTACAGACGATAAATACGGCCGCATTCTGACCAAATTCGTACGTCAGCTGACTCATCCGGACCGCTACAGAGAAACAGAACTGGGCGATCTGTTCAGCGACATACTGCGCGATGCCATTGGCGCAGACATCTTCCTTCTGGGTTCAGGCAGCATCAGAAATGAGCAGATGGGACCTGTTGTCACCCTGGGGGACCTCCGCGAGTGCTTCCCCTACGACGACCCTGTGCACCTGGTATACGCCACCGGTGCCCAGCTGAGACACATGCTGCTGCATGTGTGCCGCGACGGAGCCTTCGCAGGAGAACACACCGAGTTCTACCAGATATCCGACGGCCTGATGTTCGAATACGATCAGGAGAGCCATTCCTTCCTGCGCTTTGAGTTCAATGGCGAGCCGGTGGAGGACGACCGGGTCTACAGCGTGGGTCTGCAGCATTATCACTATGAAAACATGAAGGATTCATTCGATATCACCGCTGAGGAGCTGAAGAAAAATCACAATGACCGGGTGGTAGCAACCTCCTGCCTGCAGATAATCGAGGAGATACTGACAGAGGGAAGACTTCAGGACGCAAAGGGCGAGGGCAGGATGATCCTCCATCTGCTGAAGGACAGAAAGGTCCGCCAGATCCCTGTAATACTGGATACCGACCCGGGCGTGGACGATACTCTCGCCATGAAAATGGCCTTCGCAA
>JAEEPD010000096.1 GCA_016284575.1 Bacillota bacterium
CGGCTATTACGGCGATTCCCTTGCTTTTTTCATGCTAACCGAACAGATAGGCTATAAGCCTGCCGTTTTCCTCTGCGGTGAATATCCTGTTCCCTTCAATATCTTCAGCGGTGTTGGCCCGGTACCCGCAGCAGCTCTGCTCCGCCTCCCAGTCCCTTGAAAGCTCTATGAGCTCTGCAAGCAGGGCTTTGTCCAGCTCCCTTTCCCTGAAAATCAGCTCCATGGCCCTATTTCCCCTGCAGGCTGTCCACAAGAGGAGACTTCTCGTAGCCCCAGCGCACGCTTCCGTCGAATTTTACCGGGATAACGCAGCATTTAGTGTATTCCAGCTTGTTCAGAAGCCCCTGCATGGGCTTGTTGTTCGGGTGGGTATCTATCCTTATGTGACCGCACTGCTCATAGCACCAGTTGATGCAGAAAGCCCCCGTGCCCTTTACGGTTCCGTCACTGGCTATCCTGTGGATAACCCCATAGGGACTGTCGTCCAGCCACTCGCCCTCGATAAGATTATTATAGAAGGGCTCTATCTTATCTCCGAAAAGATATACGAAGGTTCCGATTATCCTGTCGTCCGCCTTCTGCACGCAGACGTAGGTCTTGTCAGCGGCAATATTTCTTTCCAGCTCCTCCAGCGTAGGCTGGTTGTCGTACCACTGGGTGGGATTGCCCGTCTCAGCCATGAATTTTCTGGCTCTGGCAAAGATCTCCTGCAGGCGGGGGATGTCTTCTGCTTGTGCTTTTCTGATGTACATTTTGTTATCCTCCAATATATTATCTGCGGTGCAGAATTCCAGTACTGTCTCCTCTTCGTTCAGGTGATGGACCCGGGGACTGTATTCTTCAGTCAGGGAAATCCAAAGGGACCGGGCCTTTATATTCTTCTCATTATATTTTATCTCCCAGCGCCCGGGACAGCGGTCAAAAATAAGTCTGGCAGCATCCCTTCCGTAATGCCTTCCCCTGAAGGCGGGAAATATGGTGAACTCAGCCATCACATGGTCCGGCGCCTTGCCGAGATACGAGTAGGGATTGACCATAGCAAAGCCCACCAGGACCTCATCGCTGTATATGAAAAAGGCCTTCCTTTCAGGCTCCTCAAAATACTTGTCAAAATAGCCGTAGTGGAAATTCCCCTGCCCGTCCATGGGATCGTCGTAGTACAGGGTCATCTCGTACAGGTATTTCTGATTGATGTTCCAGAGCAGCTCTCTGTCCTCAGGCCTTACGGCTGCAAGTCTTATCATTCCCACGCTCCGTGTTCTTCTGCGGTCCGTATCCTCCAATATGTTTCACGTGAAACGTTTCTACTGCACCTGGTATCCGGCCTCAGCCAGAATTGCCAGCGCTTTTTCATAATTTTCTTCTTTAACCAATATATAGTCGGTATTGTAGGTAGAGACAGCAAATATGCCTATTTGGTTCTCCGCAAGAAGGCTGCTGATGCGGGAAAGTATCCCCACAAGGGAAAAGTCCAGCACACCGACTATCCTGAAGGCCCTCCAGCCGTCCTCCCTGTCAGTATAATCCGAAGGAGTCTCCTCCGTTTTGCAGACTAAAGAAAGCTCCTGGTCTGTCACTCCGAGAAAAAAGAAATCGCTGTCCTTCCTTATATTTTCAAGGCTTCTGAGCTTGCACACTGTAAGCTCATACTCTATCCTTTCTATATTCACTTCCATCCTCCTTATGGTTATATGCTAATTAAGCCTGATATCATACCTGTTTATCGTAAGACCTGAAAGCTCCCCGTATATCGAATCAACAAATACGCCGCCGTTTGCCATCACAGCCCTGCTGCTGCCGATATTTATGTCTCTGCAGACTATCCTTACGCTTTCAAGTCCCGCTTCCCGGGCTTTATCAAGCATCAGCCGCAGCTGTTCCCTTGCGTAGCCCTTTCTTCTTTCGCCGGGGCGTACGGAACAGCCTATATGTGAAGCAAAGGCCGGATCATCATCGTCATAGGCAAGGCTGTGGCGAAGACAGCTGAAGCCGACTATTTTGCCGTCGCTGTTCCTGACAGCCATATACCAGCTGATCTTCCCCTCCATGGAGCTGCAGTATTCAAGCCATTGCAAGACGCTCTCATAATCCTCCAGATGATCCATCCCCGGTATACGCTCGGGGTTATAGGTCACTCTCATCCGGCCTTCGGGGAATTCCCGGCGGTATTCTTCTATCTGCTCAGCATATTCTGAAGTGGGCTTTACCAGTCTTATCCCGTCCATTCTGTATTCCCACCAGAGATTACCCTCCTCCTTCAGAAACACAAAGCCGCAGCGTTTAAGCACATTCTGGGACTTTACGTTATCCGGCAGTGTATCCGCCAGCACAGTCCTTATTCCGAGCTCTCTTCCAAGCTTCAGAAAGGCCTTCAGAGCCTCCGTCATGTAGCCGTGACCGGTATATGAAGGGTTCATGCCGTAGCCCAGCTCTGTGACCCCGTCCCGGGGCACGTATTTATAATCGATGGACCCTATGACATGGCTGTTTTCCTTAAGGACGATCAGAAATTCCGTAAAGAACAGGTAGTTTTCGGGATCTTCAGCTATCTCCTTCTCCAGCTTATGCAAAAAGCCCGTAAGAAGGTAATCCAGCTCCTCTCCCCGGTAAACAACGCCGTATTTTTCCTCAAAAGCCAGCAGGTCTTCATTGAACAGAGCCAGGTTTTCAGCGGTGTAAGGAAAAAGCACCAGCCTTTCGCTTTCTATGGCATCCCTCATTACAGCCTTATTCATGACTTTTCCTGCTATTTCAGTGGTTCAGACGCAGGAAGTCCCTTGCGCCTTGGGTATTTCAGGGGCGTTTGTCGAAGCTTTTTTACAATGACAAGTATGTGGCCGTCCTCGCTGCCTGCTTTTTCAATGCGAAGCTCCCCTCCGCCAAGAAGCTCTATGGCATGGCTGGCCGCTTCTATCTCCTCCATGGCATTTTCCGTCTTGAAGGCAATAAAATGCCCGCCGGTCCTTACCAGCGGCAGGCAGTATTCGCTCAGGGTGCTCATATTGGCGACGGCCCTCGAAACCACGCAGTCCAGGCTCTCCCTTCCGGGAAGCTTTGGAACTTCGCCCTTCTTCGGCGCCATGGCAAGGTCCTCCGCCCTGCTGTGAAGCACCTGCACATTGGAAAGCCCAAGCTTTTCCGCTGCATCTGCCACAACCTTAAGCTTCTTTGCGATGGAATCCACCAGGAAAAAATCCTTGTCCGGGCAGGCTATGGCCAGGGGAAGGCCCGGAAAGCCCCCGCCTGTACCAAGATCCAGCGCGGTTTTCGCACAGTCAAATTCCGGCAGACCTAAGGGAGCAAGGGAGTCCTGCACGTTTTTTTGCATAAACTCGCCCCGGTCTCTTATCGCCGTCACATTTATCTTTTCGTTCCACTCGAGGATCAAATCCGCGAGTCTTTCAAAGCGCTCGTCAGAGCCGATATCAAACATGGTCAGTCCTTTTCGATCTTTGTGTCTGCAATAACCCTGCTCTATTCCTGCTTTTTTCTCTGGCGCCTGGTCTTTTCCAGCCAGACTATGAGAACGCTTATGTCCGCAGGCGAAACTCCCGATATTCTGGAAGCCTGTCCAACGGAAAGAGGCTTTATTTCGTCAAGCTTTTGCCTTGCCTCAAGCCTGAGCCCCGCTATGGAGGCATAATCCATATCCTCGGGCAGCGCCATGGTCTCCAGCCTCTTGAAGCGGCCGATCTGGCTCTCCTGCTTGGAAATATATCCGGAATACTTTATCTCAACCTCAATCTTGGTCTTGATATGCCTTGAAAGAGCGGGCCGGTCCTTATCTATCGCTGCCAGAGCATCGTAGCTCAGCTC
>JAEEPD010000097.1 GCA_016284575.1 Bacillota bacterium
AGGCGCTGGTCTCCGACAGACACGGCTTCGCCGCAAAATACCCGGGCTTTATGGTGGAAAAGGCAGGTCTCGAGGACATTATGCTGTTTACAGGGAAAGGAGAAAAGCTATGAAGGGCCTTATCTTAAAGGATTTTCTGGTGCTGAAGAAGAGCTTCCGCATCTTTGCGGTCATACTCTGCGCTTACGTGATAATGGCAGCCATAGGCCTTCTGGACAGCAATATCATAATTGTGATGATAATCGTTCTGATGCTAACCCTGCCCATCTCCAGCTTCGCCTACGATGAACAGTCTAACTGGATACGCTACGCCATGAGCATGCCTGCAGGGAGGCGGAACGTGGTGAAGGCCAGATATCTCTCCTGCGTGATAGTGCTACTGATCGGCGCTGCCGTGGCCCTTGGGGCTGGTCTTGCGGCAGGCGCGGGAAACAAAGACAAGCAGATGGAAAGCCTTATAATGGTGGCGGCAGGCCTTACTGTGGGCCTTCTGTACATGGACATCAATCTGGTGCTCAACTACAAGCTGGGGGTCGAAAAGGCCAGGATATGGTTTTATGTTCTGATCATGACGCCGGCCCTGCTGGTGGGACTTATCGCCAGATTCGGCTTCTCCGGGGAGGAGGAGATGGATGCCTGGTTTTCCAGCGCAGCTTCGGCTCTGAACCCCGCCGTGCTGGCCTTCATCCCGCTGATCGCCCTGGCAGGCTTTTATCTCTCATACAGAGTCTCCCTTGGCATCGTCAATAAAAAAGACTACTAGAAAGTGAAAAAAGATAATGGCTGTGTTATAATATTAACATAGCCATTATTTTTCTGTTTTTTGCTTCCAATGGAAGCAATGGAGGTAATTATATGGATCCTAAATTATTTATGCAGGACGCAGCGGCGCTGCAGCCCCTGCTTCAGACAGTAAGACGAGATCTGCACATGCATCCCGAGCTGGGCTTCGATATGGCATATACCAAGCCCTATCTTAAGGCCGAGCTGGAGAAGATGGGCTATGAGGTCAGGGAGATGGGTAAGGCCGGACTGGTGGTCGAGGTGGGTCCGAAGGACGGAAAGATGGTCCTTCTTCGGGGCGACATGGACGCTCTTCCTCTGGATGAGGAGGTGGATGTGGAATACAAAAGCCAGAATCCCGGAAAGATGCACGCCTGCGGCCACGATATGCACGCCACCATGGTCCTTGGAGCCGCAAAGCTTCTTAAGGATAAGGAGGCGGAGCTCAAGGGCAGGGTAAGGCTGGAATTCCAGCCCGCGGAGGAGATCTTCCAGGGCTCCTCAGATATGATCGCTGCAGGCCTTCTTGAGGGCGTTGACGCCGCCATGATGATACACTGCGCTCCCGGAGTGGATGTTCCAAAGGGCTTGGCCCTTGTGGCCCACGGACCCCTGTCCATGGCCTCCTGCGAGCAGTACCACATAACCGTAAAGGGCAAGGGCGGCCACGGCTCAACTCCCCACCTTGCCATAGATCCCATCACCGCGGCGGCTCACATCCATCTGGCGCTGCAGGAGATCAACAGCAGAGAGCTTAACGCCAACGATTTCGGTGTCTTTACCACCTGCCATTTCCAGGCAGGCAAGACCTCGAACGTCATTCCCGAGACCGCTGAAATGTGGGGAACCATCAGGACCACGGACCCCACAGAGCAGATAGGAAACTACATCAAGGAAAGAATGAAGGCCATTGTCGAGGGCGTCGGCGCCTCCCTTCGCTGCGAGGCTTCCGTGGAGTTCTTCGATTACTGCCCCTGCATGCAGGTGGACATGGAGCTGGCAAAGAAGGCTTACGGCTATTCGCAGGAGATCATAGGACCTCTGGCTCAGGACTTCAACACTCCGCCCCAGAACAGCTCCGAGGACTTCGCCTTCGTCAGCAGAGAGGTCCCCACAGTGGAGATATTCCTGGCCACCGGAGGCCCCAAGGAGGGCTGCAGCTATCCCGTGCACAATCCCAAGTCAAAGTTTGACGACAGCGTGCTGGCGGAGGGCGCCGCGCTCTACGCATGGTTCGCCGTCAGATACCTTGAAGAGCACAGTTAGGCCTGCCTGAATTCACAAAATTATATATGCTGCCCTGTCATTAAGATATGGAAAAGGTCAGAACGGTGTAATATAATAAAATTTAGCAAATATAACTTTAGTTTTATATAAGCGAGGTACACAAAATGATTGATTTAAAAAAGTATGGCATCAGTGACGCAGCTGAGATCATCTATAATCCTTCTTATGAGGATCTTTTCAAGGCCGAAATGGAACCGGGACTGACCGGTTATGAAAAGGGTCAGCTGACCGAGCTGGATGCCATCAACGTTATGACCGGTGTTTACACCGGAAGGTCGCCCAAGGACAAGTACATTGTCATGGACGATAACTCCAGGGACACCGTATGGTGGACCAGTCCCGAATATCCCAATGACAACCATCCCATGAGCGAGGAAGTATGGGCCAAGGTAAAGGCTCTGGCTACCAAGGAACTCTCCGGCAAGAAGCTCTACGTTGTAGATGCTTTCTGCGGAGCCAACAAGGACACCAGAATGGCTGTACGCTTCATCATGGAGGTTGCATGGCAGGCACACTTTGTACGCAACATGTTCATCAAGCCCACCGAAGAGGAGCTTAAGAACTTCGAGCCTAACTTTATCGTATACACCGCATCCCTGGCAAAGGTCGACAACTACAAGGAACTGGGACTCAATTCCGAGACCTGCATCGCCTTCAACACCACCAGCAGAGAACAGGTCATCCTGAACACCTGGTACGGCGGCGAGATGAAGAAGGGTATGTTCTCCATGATGAACTACTACCTGCCTCTGAAGGGCATCGCTTCCATGCACTGCTCTGCAAACGCAGATATGAACGGCGAGAACACCGCCATCTTCTTCGGCCTTTCCGGCACCGGCAAGACCACTCTGTCCACCGATCCGAAGAGACTGCTGATCGGCGATGACGAGCACGGCTGGGACGACAACGGCATCTTCAATTTTGAGGGCGGCTGCTATGCAAAGGTAATCAATCTGGACAAGGACGCTGAACCCGACATCTACGGAGCTATCAGAAGAGATGCTCTGCTGGAGAACGTCACCGTGGACGAAAACGGCAAGATCGACTTCGCTGACAAGAGCGTCACCGAGAACACCCGTGTATCCTATCCTATCGAGCACATCAATAACATCGTGCTGAAGGTAAGAGACACCTGCTCCGGACCTGCTGCCAAGCACGTGATCTTCCTGTCCGCTGACGCATTCGGCGTACTGCCCCCCGTATCCATCCTGACTCCCGAGCAGACTCAGTACTACTTCCTCTCCGGCTTCACCTCCAAGCTGGCAGGCACCGAAAGAGGCATCACCGAGCCTACTCCCACCTTCTCCGCATGCTTCGGCCAGCCCTTCCTTGAACTGCATCCCACAAAGTACGCAGCTGAACTGGTAAAGAGAATGGAGCAGAGCGGCGCTAAGGCTTATCTGGTCAATACCGGCTGGAACGGATCCGGCAAGAGGATCTCCATCAAGGACACCCGCGGCATCATCGATGCCATCCTGAACGGAAACATCAACAACGCTCCCACAAAGAAGATCCCCTACTTCGATCTTGAGGTACCCACCCAGCTGGACGGCGTTGCATGGGGCATCTTGGATCCCAGAGATACCTATCAGAACCGCAATGAATGGGAAGAGAAGGCCAAGGATCTGGCAGGCCGCTTCATCAAGAATTTCGTGAAGTACACCACCAATGAAGCCGGCAAGGCTCTGGTGGAAGCAGGCCCCAAGCTCTAGGCTGAACTCTGAAAGCAGGACCCAGAGCTTCAGGCTTCACTTGAAAGCGTATTGAGCTAAGCTCTCAGCCCCCTGTCCGTGAGGACAGGGGGTTTTTTGATGCTTTTCTGAACATGCGCCTGGTGAGGGAGCTGCTCATGGATGCGTACAGGCTGGGGTAGGATCCGATTTATTG
>JAEEPD010000098.1 GCA_016284575.1 Bacillota bacterium
TTTTACACCACAGTCTTTCAATGTGACATGATATGCTCTGCCATGTTCATGACTGCCATGGCAGCTAATCCCATGTGCGTGAGTATAGCGGCTGAGATCCTCGGCATCAATATCAGCTGGGGCGGCTGGTTCCTGGCAGCTCTGGTGCCGGGGCTGGTCTCCCTGGTTCTGATCCCTCTTATCGTACTGAAAACAAATCCTCCTGAGATAAAAAATACTCCGGAGGCGTCTGAGATATCCAGTGCTCATCTTCAGCAGATGGGGCCTCTTAAGCAGGGTGAAAAGATCATGATAGGCGTGTTCTTCCTGCTGCTCGGGCTTTGGATATTCGGCTCATCAATAGGTATAGATGCCACAGCAGCAGCCTTTGTGGGCTTCAGCGTGCTTCTGATCACCGAGGTCCTTAGCTGGGAGGATGTCAAGAATGAAAAAGGCGCCTGGGATACCCTGGTATGGTTCTCGGCGCTTGTTATGATGGCAAGTTTTCTGAACAGTCTGGGCTTTATCCCCTGGTTCAGCGAACTCATGGCCAGATCCGTAGCGGGTTTCAGCTGGATCGTGGCTTTTATGGTTCTGGCTGTTATTTTCTTCTATTCACACTACCTGTTTGCCAGCGCTACAGCTCATGTAAGCGCCATGTACGGCGCATTTATTGCTGTCATGGTCAGGGCAGGGGCTCCTGCCATGATCTCCGCTCTGCTGCTGGGCTTTATAAGCAATCTCTTCGGCTGCCTTACCCATTATGGTGCGGGCCCGGCGCCCGTATTTTTCGGCGGCGGATATGTAAGTCAGAGCAAGTGGTGGGTCACAGGTTTTATTATTTCCCTTGTGGATATGGTTATCTGGGGTGGCCTCGGCATGCTCTGGTGGAAGGTTCTTGGACTCTGGTAATGCTCAAGTTCTGAATCTTCGCAGCTTATATCAGCTCAGCACCTTACTGAGCTCTTCCATCAATTGATCAACATCGATAGGCTTTGCAATATGAGCCTGCATTCCGGCGTCCAGGGCAGCCTGGACGTCTTCTTTGAATGCGTTTGCAGTCATGGCCAGTATGGGTACGGATGCCAGATCCCTGTTGTCCAGGGCTCTTATGGCTCTGGCTGCGCTGTAGCCGTCCATCACCGGCATCTGTATATCCATCATGACCGCGTCATAGTAGCCGGGTTCAGACGCTGCCACCATATCCACAGCGATCCTGCCGTTTTCAGCTGTTTCAACCCGGAAGCCCTGCTGAGTAAGTATCATGGTTGCTATTTCCATGTTGATCTGATTGTCCTCCACAAGCAGCAGCCTCTTTCCGCTGAAATCGATGCTTTCTGCAGAAATGCCATCTTCAGGACCGGTCTTTTTGAGCTCAGCCTCATCCGCAAGCCTCAGCTTCAGCCTTATTATCATCTGTGTGCCGCTGCCGGGGGAGGTGAGTACGTCTATGGTGCCGCCCATCAGGTCTATCAGGTTTTTAGTTATGGCAAGGCCAAGGCCCGTGCCCTCGATGCCGCTGTCTGTGGAGCTGCGCTCCCGCTCAAAGGCTGTGAACATCTTGTCTACGAACTCTCTGGACATGCCGATGCCGCTGTCCTGTACCTGTATCTCGTAGCTGCTGTAGTCATCATCGCTGCCCTCAGGGGTCTCAAAAAGGGTGACGGAAACAGAGCCGCCCCGGTCGGTGAATTTATAGGCATTGCTTATGACATTAAGCATAATCCTGTTCAGATTTGCCTTGTCGCACCATACATAGCGGTGCTGCACCCGGGTATCGTGAAGGGAGAATTCCAGGCCCTTCTGATTCATCTGCTCCGCGAACATATCCCGTATGTCCTCGAATATCCTGCAGATATCCTCCGGCTGGTAGTGAAGCTCCGTCCTTCCGCTTTCTATGCGGCTCATCTCAAGGATGTCGTTTATAAGCTCCAGAAGATGGCGGCCGGAGCGCTCTATCTTGTTCAGATAATCCTTTACGACTTCAGGCGACTGCTCCTTTTTTGCCAGTCCTGTATAGCCCATGATGGCGTTCATGGGGGTCCTTATGTCGTGGGACATGTTGAAGAGGAACTGGCTCTTTGCCAGGCTTCCCTCCACAGCCCTTATCTTTTCTCTCTCGGAGGCCTCGTGCTTTTTCCTGACCACATTCTGTATGTAGAGCATTACCATAAGGCCGGTAAAGATTATCAGCAGCAGAACTGCCGTGCCCCAGCCAAGAAAGCGTCTGGCATCGTCCATAGTCGCCTTGGCAGCCAGCTGCTTTGCCAGCCACATGAGAGCTGAATAGACCAGCAGGGAGAAAAGCACTATGCCTGAGGTTGATATGCCGCTGTATTCGGTCAGGGGGCTCCTCTGAATGGTGCCCCAGTAGAACACAAAGCCCAGAAGGCACCAGAGGGAGAGGAGCAGGAAGGCCTCGCTGCCCATGGCGTCCAGCGCCGCAAGCTTTGGTATCAGCTGGACCAGTACAAAGGCTATTGAGATGACGGTTCCGAGAATGCCCAGGAACATTATCCTGCGGTTGTTTTCAGCTCTTGCGGCTTTTATTGCCGCAGCGCAGGTGTAGCCGTAAGCCGTGATGGCGCCAAAGGAGGTCAGGTCCACGAACCATATCAGAGTATTTCTTCCAAGCAGGGAGATCAGTATGGAAAGGACCATAACGAAAAGTATGCTGTAGGTGGTCCTGGAGAACCTGTCGGAAAGGATCTTATCCTCTGCCATCGTAGAGAGCACCCTTACAAGAGCCCTGTAGGCTCCTATGATGCCTGTGAGTATGGCAGAAACTGCGGTGATGCTTATGACAACCAGTCCGCCCCGTCCCATGATGGCCCTGGCAGCGTAGAAGGTGGGTACGGACTCCACTCCGCTTAAGCTGCTAAGCCTTGAGATGTATTCCTGCCAGGAGCTGCAGCCGTCGGGAAGCACGGATATGCTCATGAAGGCCATGGAAATGTAAGCAAAGCCGGCCATCAGAATCGAAACCAGCAGTATGGACCCGGACTTTTTTGACGGAAACTTGAAGTGAGCTGTTTCGAAGGATGTGATCTCAAAGCCCACGAAGGCCCAGGGGGCCAGTATCATGAGGCTGAATATGGCAAAGCCCTTGTTTACTCCCTGAGTGCCGAAGCTCAGGAGCTGGCCGCTGGCCAGGGCTTTTGGAAAGCTGATGACAGTGCACAGAGCGACGCCTGCAAAAAGGATCACCGAAAGGGCCGTGTGGAGCTTTTGCAGCATGGGCTTGGCTACCACAAAAAGAAGCCCTACAACTGACAGGGCAAGGACAGAGGTTCCTACCTCCCTGAGATAGATCTCGCTGCCCGCCACGGTATAGTGAAAGCCCGTCTGTATGCTGTCACCGAGAAGAGTTCGGATGACCACAAACAGGGCGCTGCCGTTAAGGAATACGACGGTCAGATAGGAGAGGGCTAAAAACCAAGCGCAGAGAAATGCGTGGTCCCTGCCGAAGGCTTCCTTGGTATATGAGTAGATGCCTCCGGTGCGGGGACTGCGGTTCATGAGCCAGGCGGTACATGCTTCTATTACAAGCATTACCGCTACTCCAAGGACCATGGCGATGGCTGTCCCAAGAGGCCCTGCCACGGGGAGGAAGGTGGTTCCGGGCATCACAAAGGCGCCCCAGCCGACCATGCAGCCGAAGGCCATTCCCCAGACATCAAGCTTCGACAGATACCTGTCGAGGGCTTTCACTTTGTTCTGCTCATCCATGATTCTCTCCTTCTTAACCTGTCCTGACCGGCTGAGCTCCGGTTTATGAACATGTTTACATTACAGTATATCACAATGAAGGCTTTGCGACAGCATGGAGTATGGCGACAAAATAAAAAAAACTGCCTGCCTGTTTTATCAGGCAGGCAGTTGCAAATACTAGACGCTCGGCTGCATGGGAATCCACCCATTCTTTGCATAAAGTATAAAAGCGTTTGTCCAACAAATGTCAAACAAATAGAGTAACAATTTTAAAAAATACATTAACGAATACATACAAGGAGAACATAGAAAAGAGGAACACTGGGCCTGAACTTTGCAAATATGAAAAATACAGTTCTTACGAAGCTTACACTATTGAGAAAAACGGGGCTTCGTGATATATTATTAATTTGTCTCGGGCTCTGTTTCTTCTGCGAAAAGGGCTCGCAGGCCGGGCAGGACTCTGAAGGAGCTCCAGTATTTATGAAAGGCGGAAGACCCTGAAATTGCAGGGTTT
>JAEEPD010000099.1 GCA_016284575.1 Bacillota bacterium
AGAGGGCTGCTATGTTCATGCGCTCCATATCTATGGGAAGCAGGCCCGCGGTCTGGGCGCTGTCAAGGATGAAGCTGAGCCCGTGCTCCCTGCATATCCGGCCCACCTCCTCCGCCGGAGTTGCGGTGCCGCAGACATTGCTGGCGTGAAGCATGGCTATTGCTTTGGTGTTGGACTTTATCATGCCCGGAATGGCCTCGGTGATGAGATTCCCCTGAGCGTCGCAGGGGATGCGGTCGAACTCCACACCGATTTTCGAAAGCTGCACTATGGGACGCATAACAGCGTTGTGCTCCATGGAGCTTACAAGCACATGATCCCCCGGCTTAAGATAGCCCTTCAGGACTACGTTGAGGCTTTCCGTGATGTTTTTTGTGAAGACCACATTCTTGCAGTCCTTTGCCCCGAACAGCTCCGCAAGAAGCTGACGGCATTCGAAGACCTGCTCTTCTGTGGAATATGCCGTGGCGTAAGCGCCCCTATTGATGTTGGCGCCCACCTGGCACATGTAGTCATATATGGCCTTTGGCACTGCCTCGGGCTTGGGGAAGCTGGTGCTTCCGTTATCCAGATAGATCATTGAATTCTCCTCCACTCGCGTAGCAAAGTATACCATGGTTCTCACAAAAACTTCAATAAATAAATCAAAACATTTGATAAATATGTATATCCCTTTTCGATTTATATCGAAGTTAAATCGTAATTATTAATAAAGCTACGCAATTTATCAACTCTGCCTATAATTCTGACTATTTATCACCGAATTTACATGGTTAAAATACTGTCAGAATGCTAAATTAATCGTGTTATATTTTTCTTTAATAAATATCGGAGGTTTTTAAATGAGTGACAAGAAAGAAAGAACTCTGATCATCGCCGCCGGCGCCATCGTAGGCCTGTTCGGCGCACTGCTGGTCAAGTTCGGTAACCCCAAGAACATGGGCTTCTGCATCGCATGCTTCCTCAGAGACATCGCAGGCGCAGTAGGCCTTCACAAGGCAGCCGTTGTACAGTACATCCGTCCCGAGATCATCGGCCTGGTGCTGGGCGCCTTCATCATCGCACTGGCAACAAAGGAATTCAAGCCCAAGGGCGGCTCCTCCCCCTTCACCAGATTCTTCCTGGCCTTCTTCGTAATGGTGGGTGCTCTGGTATTCCTGGGCTGCCCCTTAAGAATGGTGCTCAGAATGGCAGGCGGAGACCTGAACGCATACATCGGATTCGTCGGCTTCGTCTGCGGAATTCTCTGCGGCGTATTCTTCCTGAACAAGGGCTTCTCCCTGAAGAGAAGCTATGCACAGCCCGCCCTTGAAGGCGCAGGCATCTCCATCGTGATGGTTGCCCTTCTGGTACTGCTGGTTGCAGCTCCCGCATTCATCGCCTTCTCCGAGAGCGGCCCGGGCTCCATGAGAGCACCTCTGGCCATCGCTCTTTGCGCAGGCCTCATCGTAGGTGCAGCAGCTCAGAAGTCCAGACTCTGCATGGTCGGCGGAATCAGAGACGTGGTCCTCTTCAAGGATTTCAAGCTCATCACCGGTTTTGCTGTTATCTTCGTTGTCTGCCTCATCGCAAACCTGGCCCTTGGCAACTTCAAGCTCAGCATGGCTGAACAGCCCGTAGCCCACACCGAATCCCTGTGGAACTTCCTGGGCCTCTTCCTGGTAGGCCTCGGCTCCTGCCTCCTGGGCGGCTGCCCCCTGCGTCAGCTCATCCTTGCCGGCGAAGGCAATGGCGACAGCGCAGTTGCAGTGCTCGGCTTCATCGTAGGCGCAGCCTTCTGCCACAACTTCGGCCTTGCAAGCTCCGGTAACGGCACCACTCCCGCAGGCCGCATCGCCTGCATCATCGGCATCGCAGTATGCGCCATCATCGGCTTCATGAACCTGAACAACGATCAGTAGCTGTTCTGAGCTTCAGTATTTAAGGCACAGTATTGCAGCGGCACACAGCCCGCGGCAATGATAAATAAAGGAGTAAGACATGAAAACAGTAGATGCAAGAGGCCTTTCCTGCCCCCAGCCCGTCATCCTTCTCAAGAAGGCCATGGGCAGCAAGGAAAATGCTTACGAGCTTATAGCAGATTCTCAGACTGTTGTTGAAAATTGCACTAGATTTGCCAAGTCTCAGGGGTATAATGTAAGTGTAAACGACAACGGAGGAGAGTTCAAACTCAGCATTACCAAGTAAGATGACCTACATAGCCACCTTTTTCTCCCACTTCGGGACCATAAAATTCAAGAAGCTCTGCGATTCCAAGGGCCTGCCCGCCAAGGCCATGCCAGTGCCCCGCTCGCTGTCCAGCAGCTGCGGCACCTGCGTGCGCTTCGAGTGCGAGGACCTGAGCATCTTCAGCGAATATCCCGGCGAACTGGACAAAATAGCCCTTCAGGAGGGAAACGGCTACCGCGAGGTCTACAATTCTTCGGAAAGCTAAATTTACTTAAAAGAAATAATGGTGTAAAATGTATCCTGCAGAGATGCTTTCTGCAGGATACATTTATATGAATGAAAAGGATCCGCCATGGACGAAAAAGAAAAAATCAGACTTACCGAGATGGCAAGCTGCTCCGGATGAGGTGCCAAGCTGGGAGCAGGTCTGCTCTCAAGGCTTCTGGAGGGCTTCAAAACTCCATACGATGAAAAGCTAATAGTGGGCTACGACAAGAGCGACGATGCCAGCGTCTACAAGATCTCAGAGGATACCGCTGTCATCAATACCACGGACTTTTTCCCGCCCATAGTGGACGACCCCTACCTTTTCGGACAGATCGCAGCGGCCAATGCCATCAGCGACGTCTACGCCATGGGAGGCGTACCAAAGCTGGCGCTGAACGTGATGACTGTGCCTAAAAGCCTCGATATGGACACCGTAAGGGAGATCCTAAGAGGCGGCTATGACAAAGCCATGGAGGCCGGAGTGATAATCACAGGAGGCCACACCATAAACAGCGAGGAGCCCATCTACGGCCTTGCTGTGACGGGCTTCGTGCAC
The DNA here is from genome assembly GCA_016284575.1 of Bacillota bacterium. Classification (GTDB taxonomy): domain Bacteria; phylum Bacillota; class Clostridia; order Peptostreptococcales; family Anaerovoracaceae; genus RGIG2707. Next base: position 2,993 of record JAEEPD010000099.1, read on the forward strand.
CCGGACAAGGTGCTGTCCAATTCGGCGGCAAGGCCGGGAGACGCACTGATCCTTACCAAGAGGCTGGGGACAGGCATCATAACCACCGCAGCCAAGGCTGACGCTGATATGGTGGACAGCCAGGTCCTTGAAAGCGTCTATGCCCAGATGGCCACCCTCAACAAATACGCCGCAGAGGTGATGGCGGATTTTGATGTGCACAGCTGCACTGATATAACAGGCTTCGGCCTTGTGGGCCACGCCTGCGAGATGGCCATGGGCAGCGCCACGAGCATACACATCCAGGCCGAAGGCCTCAATTACTACAAGGATGCCATGGAATTTGCGGACATGGGCCTCATTCCCGCCGGCGCCTACAATAACAGGGACTACACAAAGGGCAAGGTACTGAATGAATCAGGCATCCCCCTGGCCCTGGAGGACATACTCTACGATCCCCAGACCAGCGGAGGCCTTCTGATAGCCCTGCCCATGGACCAGGCAGAGGCATGCCTTAAGCGCATGGCGGCAGCCGGGGTCACAGCCTGTAAAGCAGGTTTTGTAACAGAGGCTGATGATTACGAAATTTATATTGAAAAATAAAATAAAGGCGCCTATAATTAGGCGTTTTGTTTTAAAGGAATTATTCGTTATACAAAGTATACGGAGGCAAAAATGTTCGTATTTTTCAAAGGCATACTGTGCCTGATCGCTGTGATCATCTTCTTCAGCCTCATCAGCCTTAAAGCCCCCCTGGGCGACAAGGCCATGAGCGGCGTTGCTAATGCAGCGGTCTGCAGCTTCCTGGTGGAAGCCATCTTTAAATACATCCTGGGCGACTTCGCCGGGATCGCATTCTTCGGAGCCGTGGGAACGGCCTCCGGCAGCATGGGCGGCCCCGCAGCAGCCCTTCTGGTTGGCATCGCCATGGGCACCAACCCCATCTACGCGGCAGCCGGCGCTCTGGCTGTTGCAGGCTACGGCATCCTGCCGGGCTTTCTGGCAGGCTACCTGATGCACTTCCTTGTGCACTTCCTTGAAAAGCACCTGCCCAGCGGCATCGACATGATACTCTGCACCCTGGTGTCCGCAGCCACCCACTACGCAGTGGCCACCTTCACCAACCCCTACATAACCAGCGTTCTTGGCATCATCGGCGGCGCCATCAGCGAAGCCACAGCCTTCTCACCGGTGGTGATGGGCTTCATCCTCGGCGGCCTGATGAAGGTCATCTGCACCAGCCCCATGTCCTCCATGGCCCTTACCGCCATGCTGGGCCTCACCGGCCTTCCCATGGGCATCGCGGCAGTTGCATGCTTCGGCGGCACCTTCTCCAACGGCATAGTCTTTGACAGACTGCGCATGGGAGACAGAGGCAAGGTGGTGGCAGTAATGCTCGAGCCCCTTACCCAGGCCAATATCATCACCGCAAATCCCATCATCATCTACAGCTCCAGCTTCCTTGGAGGAGCCCTCTCCGGCACAGCAGCAGCCATTTTCGGCATCGTAAACAACGCTCCCGGTACCGCAAGCCCCATCCCCGGACTCCTGGCGCCCTTCGCCTTCAACCCCCTGGGTAAGACCGCCATGGTCATGGCCATAGCCTTCTGCTGCGGCTGCCTCAGCGGCTTTATCATCTCTACCGTGGCGAAGAAGATCAACTACAAGGTAGTCATCCCCAACTAACACAGTTCTTAAAGCAGCAGGTCCCATTCGGTTAAGCAAGGGATATATTGGACCTGAATCATTATCGGCCTGCTGCTTTTTATATATTCAGGAGAAATTATGGATACCAGAAGACAGGAAATGTGCGAGCTTGCCCTTCAGAACAGGCAGTACACCAAGAACATAATGCGCAGCCAGGACCTTGAATTTTCAAGCCTTTGCGCCGTTATCGCCGCCTGCAGGGGCATAAGGCTCAGCGATGAAACGATAAGCTACACGAACAATCTGATCAAAAAGAGCAAGTTCCTGGGCAGCGAGTTCCTTCCCGGAAGCCGCATCGCTCTGGCCACCACCATGCACATGGATCCGGATCCGGACACCGTCATCGAAAGGGT
>JAEEPD010000100.1 GCA_016284575.1 Bacillota bacterium
GAGAAGCCCTGGGGCGTCAAGGCAGACCTGTACATTCCTTCCGCAATGCAGAACGACGTGCATCTTGAGCACGCTAAGCAGATCGTTGCCAATGGTGCAAAGTGGTACTGCGAAGGCGCCAACATGCCCACCACCAACGAGGCTCTTGCATACCTGCAGGATAACGGCGTTATCGTCGGACCCGCAAAGGCTGCAAACGCAGGCGGCGTAGCTTGCTCCGCTATCGAAATGAGCCAGAACGCACGCAAGATGCCCATGAAGCGCGAGGAAGTATATGCTATGCTCGCTGACATCATGAAGAACATTCACGATTCCTCCGCAGCAGCTGCTGCAGAATACGGATTCGGCTACAACCTGGTTGCAGGCGCCAACATCGCAGGCTTCCTGAAGGTTGCAGAGGCTATGACCGCTCAGGGTTACGTATAGACCGTAAACTGAAAGTACGATCACATGAACCAAGAACCGCCCGGGTTTCTCCGGGCGGTTTTTTATGTGACAAGGTATGACAAAAAGAACCGTCCCCGATGGCAGGTTTTCGCTTAAAAAATGGCGAAAACACTTGAAAGGATAATGATTATCTTGTATAATCATTACGATAATTGTTAAATCGGTTAATATGAGGGCGTTCACCATGAGCATCAGTCAGATCAGGATACCTGATTACACAAAAAAAGAAGAGCTGCTGAATTCCCTGACCCACGGCATAGGCGCCGTTCTTGGGCTTCTGGGGCTTATTCTTATGCTGAATAAGGCAGGAACAAGTCTCAGGATAGTCTGCGCCTGGATCTACGGCATTTCAATGATAATGCTCTATACCATGTCCTGCCTCTACCATGCCATGCCAAGGGATTCGCAGATAAAAAAGCTCTTCCGGGTGCTGGATCACTGCAATGTGTTTCTTCTGGTATTCGGGACCTATATCCCGGGGGTGCTCATCGCTGTGGGCGGAAAGCTGGGCTGGTCACTGTTCAGCCTGGTGGCAGTCATCACCTCCATAGGCATCATCCTGACGCTCATAGACATGGACCGCTTTTCCAAAGCTGCCGTGGCCTGCCACCTTATAAACGGCTGGTCCATAATCTTCGGCATCCCCAGGCTTTTCAGAGTCATGGGTACCGCTGGCGTACTTTACATAGCTCTGGGCGGGGTTGTCTATTCCATAGGCGCCGCGCTTTACGGCATGGGTAAGAAGAAACGCTACATCCACAGCGTCTTCCACGTTTTCTGCGTGGCAGCTACAGCTTTGCAGTTCATAGGCCTGTATTTCTACCTGTTTTAAAGGATTTTTTCGCTTGCTTCGGGCCTTTGGGCCCTTTTTTTCTTGCAAGTCTTCGCCGCAATAATGTATGATTATATGGATATTGTTTACCCATCGGAGGTCTTATGGAATTCAGACTAAGAGAATACAATGCTCCGGACTTTTCGGAGCCTAAATTTGCGGATGCCCCGGATGCGCTGTTCGTTCCGGCACCGAAGGACAGGACTGCTCCTGACAATTATCATGCCATGAGCATCTTCCCTGAATACTTTAAGGTCGGCGGTCAGTGGCTCCTGGCGGAGGAGAGCCGCATGGACTGCGTCGCAGTGCTGGAGGACGGACGCATAGACGTGCGTGAATTCAGACGCATAAAGGCAGGAGACCGGATAGCCGTTGGCAGGAGTGAAAACTGCGAGGAGGGCATCTACCTGCACTCCGGCGGCTTTGACGAGAAGAGCGGCTCAGCCTCCGACGTTTTCGCCTTCAGAAAGGGAAGAAGCCGCGAGACAGCCTTCTCCAGAGATTATGACGAGCTCTACCAGCTGCTGCGTCACGAAAGGGATCACGGCAAGATAGTCTGGGTTATGGGCCCTGCCTTCACCTTCGATCACAACGCCAGAGAAAACTTCTCAAAGCTGATAGCTGCAGGCTACGTGGATGCCATACTGGCGGGCAATGCCCTGGCGACCCACGATCTTGAGGGTGCTTACCTTGGCACCGCTCTTGGACAGAACATCTACACCCAGGAGAGCCAGCCTTTGGGCCACTACAATCACCTGGACACCATCAACCGCATCAGATATCACGGCGGCATCCCCCAGTTCATCAAGGCTGAGGGCATAGACAACGGCATAATCTACAGCTGCGAAAAATACGGTGTTCCCTACGTGCTGGCGGGCTCCATAAGGGATGACGGGCCGCTGCCCGAGGTCTTCGGCGATGTTTACGAGGCTCAGAACGCCATGAGAGCTCAGATAAAGGATGCCACCACGGTGCTCTGCCTGGCCACCATGCTCCACTCCATCGCCACCGGAAACATGACACCCTCCTACAGGGTGCTTCCGGACGGCACAGTCCGGCAGGTGTATTTCTACTGCGTGGACATTTCAGAGTTCACCGTCAATAAGCTCAGCGACCGCGGCAGTCTTTCTGCCAGAGGCATAGTCACAAATGTTCAGGACTTCGTAGCCAAGCTCTGCGAAGGCCTTGGACTTTAGGAAAAGCTCTGCAAGGCCCCCTGCAAGGCTTTGAATATTCAAAAGGAGACATTAA